>NZ_JBSFYR010000039.1:0-66120 GCF_053599875.1 Streptomyces sp. NPDC005151
CCCAACGTCTCCGCCCACCCCGGCTGCACCTCATCCGTCACCCCCGCATCCTAGGGGTCAACGGCATCCATAAGCCGAGGAGTTATTAATCGACAGCCCCCAGGGCCCCGGCGTTTGCCGGGATCGTCCGATCTTGAGCGGGTTGGGGGTGGCGGCCGACCCCGGAAACAGGCGAACACGGCCCCTGTGGCCGGAGTCTGTCCCGCCAGCACATAGTACGTGTGCTACGCGGACCCCTCTACCTGCTTTTCCGCAGGTCAAGTGTTGTTTGCTGGTCCGGTGAAGTACGTGGGTGTCCGTGGTTGTGCGGGGTTGTTGCCGTCACTACTGCCGTCAGTTGGTTCAGCCCAAGTACGGGCTCTCGCGCTGTTCCAGGAAGTGCTGGAGCCTGAGCCGTTGGGTGTGGTGCATCGACAACTGCTCGATCTCGTCCGGCGGCACGAGCCGAAGCTCGGTGGACTCGTCGGAGATTGCCAGTCGGCCGCCGGTGGCTGGGAGCCGCAGTCACCACCGGCGACTTCAACGCCGACGGCAAGGCCGACATCTTCGCCGCGGGCACCGGCAACGGCGGCACCTGGAACGCTCACCTCACCGGCGCCGCCACCCAGTACGGCGCCCTGACCACCGCCACCGGGTCGCTCGCCTACGAGGACGCCGCGTCCGGCGACTTCAACGCCGACGGGTACGCGGACGTCGCTCTCAACTACCGCGACAGCACCGGCGTCGGCCGCGTCGTCTGGTTCAAGGGCGGGTCGGGCGGGCTCACCAAGGTGGCTGTCCTGTCCGTGAAGGGCGGACGCTCCATCGCCGCGGGCGACATCAACGGCAACGGCGCCGACGACATCGTCATCGGCCGGCCCTCCACCGCCGAGTCCGGTGCGACCGCTGGCGGCGAGGTCACCGCGGTCTACGGCACCGCGGGGACGGGCCTGTCCTCCACCGGCGCCACGAGCATCTCCCAGGCCACGTCCGGCGTACCGGGCGCTGACGAGTCCGGCGACGCGATGGGCGCCTCGGTCTCCGTCGGCGACTACAACAACGACGGCTACGCCGATGTCCTGGCCGGTGTCCCGAACGAGGACATCACCCGCAGCGATATCAACCGCTCCAACGCGGGTACGGCCCTGCTTCTCAAGGGCACCTCCGCCGGCCTCTCCGGCACCGGCGCCATCGCCGTCTCGCAGGACACCTCGGGCATCCCCGGATCCACCGAGACCGACGACAAGCTCGGCTCCGCGGTTTCCCTGACCGACCTGTCCGGCTACGGCCGCGCCGACCTGATCATCGGCGCCGAGGGCGAAGACGCGGGCAATGGCACGCTCCTCTACATCCCGAGCAACAGCACCGGCCTGGGCGTGTCGACGTCCGTCTACTACGGCAGGACCCAACTCGGCACCGCGACCGGCGTCCACCTGGGAGCGAACCTGAGGCACTGAGCACCAGGGTGCCGACTTGACAGTCCGGCTCAATGGGTGGGCGCGGCATGTGCCGTGCCCACCCATTGCGTTGTGCCGTTCGAAGGTCAGAACTCCCCGTAATGAGGCAACCCGGAGCGGTTCGCGTTTCATGCCGGCGCCGTCACGGCTGGCCCGCCGCCGAGCCCGCCGGTCCGCGCACCGCACCGTACGCACCGTCCCGCTCCCGCTGCCGGTCCTGCTCCCGGTCCTGCTCGGCGAGGAGCCGGAGCATCCCGTGCACCCGGTCCAGCGCCTCGTCGGCCGCATCGATCGCCTCGATGCACTGCCAGTAGAGGCTCTCCTCGCCGGTGTCACAGGCCACCGCGACAAGAGCCATCCCCATCTCCCCCAGCAGCGCGCCGAGACCGGTCAGGGCCGCCCGGGGATCGGCGACCTCGGCAAGCTGCGCGGCCCGCGCCGTGCCGGTCCGCACCACCGGATGGTCCGGCGCCCCGCCGCCGTTTCCCCCGATCTCGCCGAGCCCCCGTGCCTCGCCCCGCAGCGCCTTCGGCCCGTACGCCGCCAGGTGCTCGCCGATCGCCTGGGCCAGCGCCTGGATCTGCCAGGCCTCCGCCATGATGGACGGCGCGCCCCGGCTCTGCGCCAGAGCCCGCCGACTTACCTCTATGAGCCGCTCCGCTTCCATGCGTCGCCCCCGTCCGAACGAAAACCCGCTCACCTCATCCATTACCCACAGTGAGGGGAGTGGTACCGAAAGGCCAGGGGATTTCGGAAATCTGTGGACACGAAGTCGACTGTGAAGAAGTCGATCACTCCGAAGAGTGACGATCTTGGGGTTCTGGGGGCTTCGGAACCGGGAAGCGCGCTTCGTTCCTGTCGATCTTCTCCGCCAGCGCCGCCAGCGCATCGATGCTCAGCACCTCGCAGAACTGCAGCAGATACGCGAGCACATCCGCGACTTCGTCCGCCACCCGATGCGCCGTCTCGGGCGTCTCCATCACCCGCGCGGACTGCTCCGGCGTCAGCCACTGGAAGATCTCGACCAGTTCGGACGCCTCGACGCTGAGCGCCGCCGCCAGGTTCTTCGGGGTGTGGTACTGCTCCCAGTCACGGGCGGCCGCGAACGCGGCGAGCCGTCGCTGCAGTGTCTGTACATCGAGTCCGTTCACGGTCCCAGGTCTACCACCGTCGCACCGGCCGTCCCGCGGGCCCGTGCGGCGGCCGCCTCCGCGGCCGTCCCCACCAGTCTGAGGTGCCCGGTCGTGCCGACCGACGCGGCCAGGGCCAGCAGTTCCGCCACCTGCCGTCCGTCCAGGTCCCGGTCGAGCCCGTCGACCAGAACGGTGAGCGTCTGCATGGCCGACGGCACCTCCGACGCGGCGTCCATGGCCAGCACCCCGGGGCCGGTGAGCAGGACCAGGGCGAGCGCCAGGTACCTCAACTCGCCGTCGCCGAGCCGCCCGACCGGGGTGAGGTGCCCGCCGTCGCGCTCCACCACGGCGTGCAGCAACCCGCCCAGGAGCCGCTCGACGCCCAGCCCCCTCACCGTCCCCGCGCATCCGGCAGCGGCCGCCGCAACCAGCCGGGCATGCCGCTGTCCGCACTGGGTGTGTGTCCGTTCCAGTACTGCCGCGAGGTTGTCGCAGTCCCGGCGCAGCCGGCCCTCCCCGCTGGGCACCGGCGCCCGCATCCGCTGCGGCTGCGGTTCGCACACGAAGACGGAGCGCAGGGCCACGACCATCTGTTCGGCGGCCGCGAGGACCCGTAACTGTGCCTCGGTCGTGCCCGCGACCCGCAACGGCAGCAGCGCCGTACCGAGCAGGTCGTCCGGCAGCGGCGCCCGGGTCACCGGGACGGTGCCGGCCGTGTGCCAGGCCGCCTGGACCGTCGAGCCCCTGGGGTCGCGCAGCGCGGTGGTCAGCAGCGTCTCGCCGCCGCCGGTCAGCCGTTCGCCGACGATCCGGAGGGAGGGCTCGGCCTGCACGGCGACGTCGAGCCGGACCCGTCCTGCCGGGCCGGTCGCCGTGCAGCCGATCCGGAAGCCGCGGCGGCCCTGGGCGTCGGGACCGGCCCGTTCGGGCACGTACGCCGCCGGATCCGGGAACACCTCGTCGAGCGGGTCGCCCGCGCCCAGCCGGGCCAGCGCCTCGTACGCCCGCAGCGCGCTGGACTTGCCACTGCCACCGGCCCCGGTGAACAGCGTGAGCGGGCCCACCGGGAGGACGGTGCCACGGTGCGAGGCGAAGGCGGAGAGCCGCAGTTCGGTGACGACGGGGCCGGCGGAACGGACCGCCCCGGTTCGGGGAGGCTCGGTTCGGACAGCCTCGGTCCGGACTTCTCGGGCGGCTGATGTCACTGGGGTCGCCCACGGGTCTTCCGGGCAGCGTGCAGTCATGAGCGGACCGTACGCTCGCCGTCGACCGGCGAACCGTTCCGCCCGCACGACCTTCCTACGATCGGGGGACGCCCGCCGCCGTGACCCCCTCGACCTCGATGCCGACCGGCGACAGAAGAAACACGTTCCGGTCGACGCGGTGCATTCCGCTGCCGAGCCCGAAGACCACACCGCTGGTGAAGTCCAGGATCCGCTTGGCCACATCGGTCTCGGCGCTGGTCAGATCGAGCAGCACGGGGATCTGTGCTACCAGATACTCGGCCACCTCGCGGGCGTCCGCAAAGACCTGAACGCGCAGCACGACCATGCGGCGCTGTTCGGCGGTCTCGTGGTCGTCGGGGACGGCGCGGTGGTCGACCCGCGACGGCCATTCGTTGCGGCTGCGCAGCGGCACGACCTGGGCCAGACCCTCCCACTGCTCGTCCGTGACGTCATACCTGTCGTACCTGCTCACCGGACCACCCCGTCTGTGCTTCGGTCGGCGTTGCGCCACTCGCTGTTCATCGGGCAATTCTCGCGCCCCTCACCCGTTCGGCGTACCACCGACACGGGTCAGCGGCTGATCGACACCTCCGACGAGGCCGAAAGCGCTGCGTCGCCGGTCACGTCGAGCGGGGTGAAACGGACCGGGAGACGCACCAGGGCGCGGTGGAACGAACCGGGCCGCCACATCAGTTCGCTCGCCGGAACGGCCAGCTCCGCATCGCACAGCTGGCTGGTCAGCAGCTCGATCGCGGTCATCGCGATGAGTAGCGCCGGCTGCTTCGCGGGGCACCGGTGCAGCCCCGCCGACCAAAACAGATGGGCGCTGCCGCCGGAGCGCACGCCCGGGTCCGAAGGGGCGGGCAGGGACTGGGTGTTGGCCCCTGCAAAGGAGACCAGGAGCAGTTGCCCGGCGCGCAGCCGAACGCCGTGGAACTCGGTGTCGTGGCGGGGGTAGTGAGCGGCGGAATTGGCCGGCGGCGGGTCCTGCCAGAGGACCTCGTTGATCGCCTCGTGGGCAGTCATCGCTCCGCCGTGCGGCGAGCCGGCATAGCGCGCGTAGGTGAGCATGTGCAGAAGCGCGTTGCCGATCAGGTTGGTCGTCGGGCGTGGCCCGCGCTCATGGCCAGAGTGATCTGACGCACAGTCTCGTCGTTGTCGAGACCGGCCGGATGGCCGAGGAGGTACGAGGTGAGGTCGCGGCGGGGACGGGCACGTCGAGCGCGGCGGCGGGCATCCGCTTCCGGGCGAGCTGCCGGATCTCGTCGGCGAGGGCGGCGGTACGGGCATCGGCCGCCTTCGCCTGGCGTTCGGGCAGCTCGGCGCGGGCCCACGCCACATGGGCGTCCCGGGCCACGTTCCGAGAACGGACCACGGCCACAACGGCGGTGACGACGGCGATCAGCGCCACGATCCATGCCCGGCCGTCACCGTATTTCTGTTGCCGGGTCGGACCCGCCCGGGCGGGAGGGGATCCGGGTGTCACCTCTCGAGGTCTGCCGCCCCACGGGACTGCTCCACTTCCTGGGCGACGACGGCGACATCGGTCATCACCTGAAGCACACTGGGCAGTTCGGAGCCGTCGAGCTGCCGGTACTCGCTGCCGATCGTCACCACAAGGCGTTCGGCCAGGCCGAGTTCGGGGTGGCGCCCCTCGGCGATCACCCGGCGGGCCGCCTCCAGCGCGGGCACCCCGGCCGCGTGCAGGGCGTGGGCGCGTTCCCGTACGTACTCGAGGTAGCCGATGTGTGCGCGCACGCCGGCCGGGTCGAGGACCGGACCGTGGCCCGGGACGATGGTCTCGGCGCCGGTGGCCAGCACCTGTTCGCAGGCGGCGATCACCTGGGAGAGGGGGCCCGCCCAGTGCACCGGGTGGTCGCCCGGCTGCTCCGGGGTGGAGGCGAAGATGACGTCGCCGCTGAACACGGTGCGCTGAGCGGGCAGGTGCACGATGAGGTCGCCCGTGGTGTGGGCGGGGGGCAGGGCCGTCACCTGGACCGGGTACTCCCCCAGGGTCAGTTCGAGCTCGCCGGTGAAGTACGTGGTCGGCTGCACGGGTTCGGTCCGTGACCAGTCGAACGGGCCGAAGTGGCGCTTGAGGTACTCACCGAGCGCGGTGGCCGGATCGCTGCCCTGGACGAGGGCATGCTGCTGCTTCGGGGTGGGTTCGTAGTGAATGTGTTCCCGGGCCTCGCGGGTAGCGATGATCTCCGCGTCGGGGAGTACGCCCGCGCCCCAGAAGTGGTCCCCGTTGGCGTGGGTGACGATCACCCGGTCGATGGCGGCGCCGTCGGGCAGCCGTTTCGCGGACTCCGCCAGGAACTGGCCGGCGAGCACGGGGTCGTACGGGGTGTCGATCCAGATCGCGCCACGCGATGACGTCAGGAGACCGCAGTTCGCGAGGCCCCAGCCCCGTTTCGGCGGGAGCCATCCGTAGAGGTCCCGGCCCAGCTCGACGAAGTCTCCGCCCGTGATCGACATGGACGCGATTATGCCGACCGCGATCCGGCAACGCGTTCGAACTCGGCCACCGAGGAATCCGTTTGGCGCAAACCCACCGCCCGTTCGCACCGATTGCGATGCGGCGGTGACGGTACGAGACCGGGCATCCTCACCCCCGTACGACATCTTCCGGACGTTCGGCTTCATTTCCCCCGACGGTGCCACGCTTCGCGGCCGTGGCCGATCGGGCGGCCGCCAAACAGGAATGGGCCGATTACCCACCGAGCATGGCTGAAAACAGACACAGAGAGACCTCCGGCGACGGCGCCGGGCTCGCTGTCACTCCGTCCAGTCGACCATGCCGGACGGCGAGATGGCGGTGGCGGGCGTCTTGATGCTGCCGAGCTTGTACGACGTACCCGCGGTGGCGTCCGCGACGGTGGCGCCGAACCAGCCGTCGCCCTCGGCCGCCACCTTGAAGGTGTACGTATGGCCGGCGGTCCAGTCGAGGTTCATCGGCAGCTCATGCCGACGCCCTCGCCGCCGAAGCTCTGGCACCAGGAGCCGGTGGAGCCGGCCGTGGCTTCCGAGACGTCCCGGACGGAGAAGAGAAGCACCCTGCTCGATCCGCCGTTGGACTGCATCCCGAGGTAGGCGCCATTGCCCTGGTCGAGACCGACCGGCAATTGAGGGGTGGGTGAAGGAGCGGGGCTGGGGTGCGTGCATCGCAAGGCGGAGCGGTTGAACATGCACTCCACCGCGTGCCGCTTCTTGTAGTCCTCGTAGTCGACCTTCGGCGGCCGCCCACCCTTCGAGCCCCTCGCCAGCCGGTTGGCGCGGTGGTCTTTCTTGTCCGGGATCGTCGCGGCGATCCCGCGCCGACGAAGCCGGCGCCGGTTGGCCGCTGAGGCATACCCCTTGTCCGCCCGGACCCGGTCAGGGCGCGTCCGTGGCCGCCCGGCCCCGCCGGGACGCTTCACCCGGACCTGGTCAAGCACCGCGGCGAACTGCGGGCTGTCGCCCCGCTGCCCGGCGGTGACGACCATCCCCATGAGCTTCTGCCCCTGCTCGCAGGCCGCGTGGATCTTCGTGGTCCACCCGCCCCGGGAACGACCCAGCCCGTGATCGGCGGGCTCGGCCCCTGGCGGCTCCTTCTGCCCGGCGCTGTCCCGTCGGGCGCCAGCGGCGTGCTGGTGCGCCCGCGCGATCGTGGAGTCGACCGAGACTTCCCAGCAGATCTGCCGGCCCCCGTCGGCCAGGGTCCACAGCGCGTCCAGGACCTGGTCCCAGACGCCCTCGCGCTGGTAACGGCGGAACACCCGATACAGGCTCGACCACGGCCCAAACCGTTCAGGCACGTCCCGCCACGGGCACCCCGCCCGGACCCGGTGCCGGATCCCGTCGACCTGCCGACGCAGGTTCCGCGCCGGACGACCGCACACTGCGACCGGCAGCAACGCCTCGACCACCGCCCACGCCTCGTCCGTCAGATCATGCCGCCCAACCGCGTCACCCACGGGCCCGCAGCATGCCGAACCCGCAGGTCACACGCCACTTCCGAACCAGGCCCTAGCCGCGGCGGTCGTCTTCGATCAGACGGTCGGGTCGGGCATGATCTCCCGGACCTCTTGTGCACAGCGGCACGCGGCGGCGATCTTGGCAGCCCACTCCAGCGCGTCCTCGCGTGAGGGTACATCGATGATCGAGAACCCGCCGAGGACCGCCTTGGTCTCCGGGTACGGGCCGTCGGTGACGGTCCCGTCGGTGGCCACGACGCTCGCCTGCTGGCTCTCCAGTCCACCGCCGAAGACCCACACGCCGGCGTCCTGAGCCTCCCGCACCACCTCGTGCGAGGCCTCGGCCACCTCGGGCAACTCCTGCTCGGGGAAGGTCATCGCGCCGTCATCGAACGAGATCAGGTACCGCGTCATCCATGGCTCCCTTGTCCGGTGGCCTCCTTCAGCCGCCTCTCACCCTACGACGAACGCCTCCCTCCAGAACCGACGCTCCTCCTAGCTTCCGAAACAGGCCCTAGTGGACCTGACCGCGTTCGAAGTACGCGATCAGCTCGGGGTCGAGGGCGGGCACGTCGTACGGCGCCCCGCCCTCACGCAGCGAGCGGGTCGCGAGGACCCCGGCGGCGACGCTCATCCGGGCGGCGACCGGAGAGGTGTCGGTGACACCTCCGTCGCGGACGAACCGGCAGAACTCCTCCATGATCCGGGTGTCACCGCCGCCGTGCGAGCCATCGGCCTCCGGCACCCGGTAGGTGATGTCGGCCTCGGCGCGGTATCCGCTGGGTCCGGTGTTCCAGACCTTGACCTCGCCACCGGGGCCGTCGCCGAAGTTCTCCAGCCGCCCCTCGGTGCCGATGACGGTGTAGTTGCGCCAGTAGTCCGGGGTGAAGTGGCACTGCTGGTAGGCGGCCACGACGCCGTTGTCGAGCTGCATGTTCATCACCGAGACGTCCTCGACGTCCACGATGTGGTGCAGATCCTTGCGGGCCGTCGGCGGCCAGTCGAACTCCCGCAGCCAGTTCGCCGGGCGCGGGGTGTCCGGCTCGCGGCGTGGCAGGTCCCCGTAGACGAGGAGGTCGCCGAGGGCGTTGACGCGGCGCGTGTAGCCGCCGGCCAGCCAGTGCAGCACGTCGATGTCGTGCGCGGCCTTCTGGAGCAGCAGCCCGGTGGTACGGGTCCGGTCGGCGTGCCAGTCCTTGAAGTAGTAGTCACCGCCGTAGAGCAGCCCAAAGAAGCGATTCCCCCCACGCCTGAAGGCGAGGGTCCCCTCGCTAGATCGCTGATGGAACGGCGGAGGCCGAGCCCGATGACGCCGAGTCGGAGGTCTGATACGGGGGTTGTGAGCTGCTGTCGGCTTGCTGAGCTGAAGTGAGTGGTGGTGAGCGGGAGTGAGTCCCGTCGGTGGGGGAACGGGGGTTCTGGGGTCGAATGGGTGACCTTGGCGGCTGTGGCTCGTTGGGCTTGATAGCGGGTGTCTGGCCTTGAGGGCGGGGTGATGTGGTGGGTGGTTTGCGGGAGCTGGCCGTGTCCTTCGTGGTGCCTGGGCCTTGCGGGGTGGCGGTCCGGGACCGTCTGGGGCACCTCACGCCCCAGGACGAGAGGGTGCTGCGTGCGGTCGGTGAGCAGCAGGGTGCGCTTGCTTCCCGTGATCTCAAGGCCCGCTGTGCGGACGGTCCGGAGCACAGTGCGGACGCCTGGGCAGCGCGTAAGCGGGAGCTGACGAAGGAGTCGTCGTCGCGGATCGCGGGGGCAATCACCAAGGCCACGCACGATCAGTGGGCGCTCGCGCGCCGTTGCCAGGCGGCGCATATCCAGAAGCTGGCAGCCGGGATCAACATGCTGCGGCACCGCCTGTCCCTCCCGATCGGGGAGAAGGGCACCAAGCGCGCGGCGGGTGGCTACCGGTCGAAGAGCGAGTGGTTCCGTAAATCCCGCCGCCTTGCGATGCTGGAAGACCGGCACGCCGCTGCTGTTGCCGACTGGCAGGCCGGGCGGGTGCGGGTGGTGCGGGGCGGTAGACGTCTCCTCAACACCCGCCACCACCTCGCCCAGGCCCAGCTCACCGAGGAGCAGTGGCGGGAACGCTGGGAGGCGGAACGCTGGTTTCTTGCTGCTGATGGTGAGTCGGGGAAGCGGTTCGGGAACGAGACGATCCGCGTCACCCCGGACGGCGAGGTCAGCATCAAACTGCCTGCCCCGCTCGCGCACCTGGCCAACGCCAGGCACGGCCGGTACACCCTCACCGTCCGTATCGCGTTCGCGCACCGGGGTGCGGAGTGGGCCGACCGCATCGAAGCGAACCGGGCCGTCGCCTACCGCATCCACCTCGATACGGGGCGCGGACGCTGGTACCTCACCGCATCCTGGCAGCGCCCCGTCGTCCGGACCATCCCGTTGGAGACCGCCCGCGCCCGGGGCATGGTCGGCGTCGACACCAACGCCGACCACTTTGCCGCCTACCACCTCGACCGGCACGGCAACCCCATCGGAGACCCGCGCCGCTTCCCCTACGACCTGTCCGGCACCGCCGGCCACCGCGACGCACAGATCCGCCACGCCCTGACCCGGTTGATCAACTGGGCGGGGCGTGTCGGTGCCACCGCGATCGGCATCGAAGATCTGGACTTCACCGCCGAGAAGACTCGGGAGAAGCACGGCCGCCGGAAGCGGTTCCGGCAGCTCATCTCCGGCATGCCGACCGGCAAGCTCAAGGCCCGGCTGGTGTCGATGGCCGCCGAACACGGCCTGAGCATTGTCGCGGTCGACCCCGCCTACACCTCCCAGTGGGGTGGCCAGCATTGGCAGAAACCGCTGGCCACCCCGCACCGAAAGATGTCCCGTCACGATGCCGCGGGCATCGCGATCGGACGACGCGCCCTCGGACACCCGATCCGGGATGGGGTATCCCCTGCTCGAACGGAGTTGAGAGCTTGGGGAAGGACGGCACCGCCCCCGCACGACCGGAGTGATCGTGTGGGGCATCGGACCGTCCAGGCCGGACCGGACGCCCGGGGGCGTGAGGGAACCCGCCCGCCCGCGACGGACCACGCCCCCGGAGGCGTGCCGCCGAGTGGGAAGCGAAAGCGGGAACCCAGTGCATCCAAAACCGTTCGGGATGGGCCCAGTACGCAGCAGTGGGTCCAAGACTCACTCACGCACACTGGTTAGGAACGGCGTCCCGCGATCACGGCTGCGGCACGCACCGAGCCGAACCCCCTGCCAATGGGTTCACCGCGAGTCCAGGATGCACCCCCATGCTCGAATTTGCTCCAAAAGGCGCATCTCCCAACATTCTCATGCAGAGGCGGGTAAGCCCGCATGAGCTCTCGCACGTCCAAGTCCGGCTTCGGCCGGCTCGGCCGCGTCGCCGGAAGTGCCGTCGCGACACTGGCACTTGCAGCCCGTATCGAAATGTCCACGACGGCCACGGCGGACGCCAATGAGGACGGCTGGGGAGACGCGCCCGGCATATACACCCACTACACCCTCCCAGCCGAGACCCCGACCTGTCGTCCGCGACATGGAGCACCACGGTCGCTGCCGACCCCGGCTTCACCTCGCACACCTTCTGGTCGCATCAGTTCAGCTTCAACCAGGGGAACGGCGGCTACATCGACATGCAGGACAACGGTGACTGCGCCAACGTCACCAGCACGACCGGCCCCGAGGGCGGCGAGCAGATCCTGGGCATCGGCAACTCCACCCGGGACGCCGTAACCGACCGTGCGGGCAACTGCCTGGACGTGGAAGGCGTGGACTACGCCCAGCCGGAACGACAAGAAGGTCCCGGTCACGATCACGACCTGTGCGGGCACGCCCGAACCGCTGACGACCTGGACGTACGGCGCACACGGCTCGATCGTGAACGACGCGACCGGCCGGTGCCTGTACGCCCCCGGCGGCAACGAGACCGGGCACCGCGTGGAACTGCGCGACTGCACCGGCAAGGCGGACCAGCGGTGGACCGCACCCCGCAGCCGATCCTGCGGGACGGCGTCACCGCCGGGCGGTCCGGCGTCACCCTCACACAGCGATGACGGTGACGCCGGCCTCGGTGAAACGGGCCTTCGCGTCGCGGGTGATGCCGGTGTCGGTGACCAGGAAGTCGACCTGGCTGAGATCGCAGACCCGGGCGAAGGCCCGCTTGCCGATCTTCGAGGAGTCGGCGGCCACGACCACCCGCTGCGCCTGCTGGGCGAGCAGCCGGTTGATGCTGGCCTCGCCCTCGTGGTGAACGTACGCCCCGCGCTCGGTGTCGATCGCATTGACGCCCAGCACGGCGACATCCAGCGTTATCTCACCGAGCACGCCACTGGCCAGCGGCCCCGTGAGCTCGTACGACTGCGGCCGGGCCACTCCACCGGTCACCACGATCTTGATCTGCGGCCGTATCACCAGCTCGTTGGCGATGTTGAGGGCATTGGTCACCACCGTCAGGGTCGGCTGCCCCCCGGCTCCGGGGCCGGTGTCACCGACGAGGTCGGAGCGCACGGCCAGCGAGCGGGCGACCTCGGTGATCGTGGTGCCACCAGTCAGCCCCACCACCTCGCCCACCGCCACGAGTTCGGACACCGCGCGGCCGATGGCCTGCTTCTCCGGGGCGTTGCGTCCCGTCTTGTAGCGCAACGCCAGTTCGTAGGAGACTCCGTGCGCGACGGCGCCGCCGCGGGTTCGGGTGAGGAGCTGCTGCTCGGCGAGCTGGTCCAGGTCACGGCGGATGGTCGCGGCCGAGACGTCAAGCGTCGTCGCGGCGTCCTCGACCTCCACCCGGCCGTGTTTGCCGACCAGCTCAAGCAGCGCGTCCCACCGGGCATCCCTGGACAAGTGAACTCTCCTTACGGGTCCGGGATTCGAGCGCCCATCCCCTTGGGCAGTGTCACCGGACATGCGCAAGGGTCGCACAAGGCGCCGATCAGTCAAGTCTCATGCAAGCAGAATGCTTGATAATGATTGTAGAACCCGTATAACGTGCGTTAGCGAGCATCCCAACACCCACACGGAGTGTAAAAGTGTCGTTTGTCGAGATTGAGACAGCCAGCCAGCCGGAGTGCTGGCGCCGCGCCGCGGACCTGGCACAGAGCCAGTCGGCCGCCCTGCCCGCCACGGGCGAGCGCATCGCCGTCGTCGGCTGCGGCACCTCGTTCTACATGGCCCAGGCGTACGCCGCGCTCCGCGAGGAATCCGGGCAGGGCGAGTCCGACGCGTTCGCCGCATCGGAGTTCCCCTTCGGCCGCAGCTACGACCGGGTCGTGGCGCTCACCCGCTCGGGCACGACGACCGAGGTGCTGGAGCTGCTCGGCCGGCTCCGTGGCGTCACCCGTACCGTCGCGATCACGGCCGACCCGAACACCCCGGTGATGACGTCCGCCGACGATGTCGTCGTCCTCGACTTCGCCGACGAGCAGTCCGTGGTGCAGACCCGGTTCGCCACCACGCTGCTCACGCTGCTCCGTGCCCACCTCGGCCTGCACACCGACGCCGTGGTCCGCGACGCGGAGACCGCACTGGCCGAGCCGCTGCCCGAAGGACTGCTGGAGTGCACCCAGTTCACCTTCCTCGGCCGGGGCTGGACGGTCGGTCTCGCCAACGAGGCCGCGCTCAAGATGAAGGAGGCGTCGCTCTCCTGGACCGAGTCCTACCCCGCGATGGAGTACCGCCACGGTCCGATCAGCATCGCCACCACCGGCACCGCCACCTGGGTGTTCGGTACCGCACCCGAGGGTCTTGAGGAGCAGGTCGCGTCGACCGGCGCCCGCTGGGTGGCGAGCGGCCTGGACCCGCTGGCCGAGCTGGTCCGCGTACAGCGTCTGGCGATCGCCCGCGCCGAGGCCGCCGGCATCGACCCGGACAGCCCCCGTCACCTGACCCGCTCGGTGGTTCTCGCCGACGCCTGACCGGCGGACGGGCATCATCGAACGCGCGCTCACCGTTCCGCACGACGGTGTGCGCGAGGGCGCGTGCGAGGGGTTTCCTCACCGTGCCTGCACGGGGCAGCAATACCGGCCCGCTCGTCCTTCCCGGGTCCAGTGGACGGATCGAGGACGAGCGATGCCGGATCCTGACGCGGGAGGGCCTGACCGGCCTGTCGGTCCGCTGGTTCGGCGGCGCCGGGCAGCCGCCGGGGATCTGTGAGGTCCCGCTGGAGACGTTCGTGTCCGCGACCGAGCTGCTCCGGTCGCGCGGGGCGCGGTGCATCGGGGTGCTGGGCACCTCCAAGGGCGCGGAGGCAGCGCTGCACCTCTCGGTGCTGCACCCCGGGACCGATGCCGTGGTGGCGCTCTCCCCCACGTCGCTGACCTGGGCCAATGCCGGGGCCGGGCAGGACGGTCGGACTCACCGTGGACCGGTCACCGGGAAGCGGTCGGGGTGCTGCCGTGGGTCGTCGCCCCGTGAGTGGCCTTCGCCGCCGGATGCGCCTTGGTGAGGGTGCAGACACCATCCACGCACTGGCGCTCCAGACGCCCACGGGAGATGGTCTGCGCCAGGCCGACCATCCAGCAGGTGGGGCAGCCGCGGAAGGCGATCAGGGCCAATGGGGCCGCCAGCAGGGTGGCCGGGCCGGCGACGGGCACCATGGCGATCGAGCCGATGATCAGCCCGAAGCCGATGGCACCGCGCGCCAGGTGGCGCGGCACGGACTTGCTGGCGAAGTTCATGTCGGACGCCGGGGACTGTGCGATGGCCCGGTCCTTCGTACCCTGCGAGGGCTTCACGATGTTCACGGTGTTCACGGTGAGTCTCCTTCGACTGGTCGGTCGATGGCTTGATCTGGTGCTTGGTCGGTCGCTTCCAGTGCGTGACGCAGTGCTGCGCGTGCCCTGTGCAGCCGTGACTTCATCGCGGCGGTGCTCAGGCCGAGCGAATGGGCGACGGTCTTGCCGGGCAGGCCCTGGACGTCCCGCATGATCAGGACCTGTCGCTGGTCATGGGGAAGGGCGCTGACCGCGGCCGCGATCCGCTCCACCTCCAGCCTGTGCAGCACCGCCTCCTCGGCGGACGGCTCCGCGCACGCCTCCGGTTCGGACGACGCCTCGTCGCGCCGCGCGACGAGCAGCCGTACCTGCCGGAGGCACTCGTTGCGTACGATCCGGAACATCCATGAGGCAAGCGCGCCGGTGGCCCGCAAGGTGCCGATCTTCCGGTAGAGGATGATCAGCGCCTCTTGTGCCGCGTCCTCCGCGTCCTGCGGCGAGGCGCACAGCGATATGGCGAACTTGCGCACATGAGGCTGCGATTCCATGACCACGGTGGTGAGCGAAGAGACGTCGCCGTCCTGAGCAGCCTTGATCAGCCGCTCGTCCGGCCAGGGGAAGCGTTGGTTCATGTGCTACTCATACCGGAAGGCGCCCCGCGCACAGGCGCTGGTCAGCTTCGACTCTTGTAGCGCCGCATCAGGTGCCAGCTGCACGCACCCACGAGCAGGACTCCGATGACTACGAGGCCCGTGACCATCATTGGTGTTTCCTCCCGGTTCCTCCGGCGCGTTCGGCCGGTACACACATAAGAGACGGGGATGTGCCGAGAGGATTCACCTTCCGCCGAACCTTTTTCTTCGAACCGTTCGAGACCCCGCCCGCGGGGCCGTGGCACGCGGGCCGACATCCGGGTTACCGACCCCTGAGGAGATCGCCGACCACCGCGATGCCCGTGGTGATGGGGCGCTCGCCGACGTTTCCGAACCCCAGGACCGGTCGTGACGACGGCGCGGGCGCCGGTCGCAGCGTGTACCCGCACGTCGATGCCGCGCTCGTCGACCGGTACGGGGATCGCCGACATGCCCGCCCGGGACGCGGCGGAGGAGATCGCGGCCGGTGATCCCGGGTCCTCGTACGCCACGGTGCGGACCCCCGACCCGGCCAGCGCCCGCAGGGCCAGACCGAGGCTCTGCAGGTGGCCGGAGCAGACCACGATCCATTCCGGATCGCGTCCCGCAGTCCGAGTTCCAGCTGGGGTCGCAGCGGCTCGCCGCTCTCCCGGTCGATGACCAGCAGTAGCTCGGACCACGCCACAGGCATGGAATCGGATCTTACTGACGAGCCACCCGGCCCATAGCTTCTTCGGCGCACCGACCGGCGCACCTGAGCCTCCCAGCCCGGGACCGGAGACCGTGCCCGCCTACGCCGCCGATACCGGCGACCACGATGCCCTCCTGGACACATTCCTCGACGCTCACAGCGACTGGGAGAAGCGGTGGACCTGGTCAGGCGACACCACCCACGCCATCCACGAATCCCAGACCCTGCGCATCGAGCGCATTCACGAAGCTCCCGCCCACGAGACCGCTTGGACCGTGGCGGCGTACGAGACTCCCGTCTCCGATCGCACCAGCCATAGCCTCTCGGACAAGTCCTCGACGAGCTCGTCTTTGATCGACTCGGCGTGCGACAGGACAAAGCTTGCCGGGAGGGGCACTAGATCGTGGTGAGGAAGGCGCGGACCGCGGCGGCGAACGTGTCCGGGGCGGTGGAGGGGATCAGGTGGTCACCTTCCAGCTCGGAGGTTACGGTGCCGGGACGGCGCTCGACCATGGCGCGGATCTGCTCGGGCGGGATGATGCCCTTGGTGCCGTGAATCAGCAGGGCGGGGCAGGTGGTGGCCGTCCAGTCGTCCCAGTGGTCACCGTGCACCTGCTCCTCGGACCGGTGCATGTCCTGCGGGTGGAAGGGCAGTCGCCAGCTGCCGTCGGGGTTCTCCCGGATCCGGTCGGAGAAGTACGGCGCGGCCGGGCCCAGCCCGGCCACGAGCGCGTCTCGGGTGGGCGCCCGGTAGGGCAGCCCCAGGAGGAAGCCGAGCGGATTCGGCCCGTCCAGGTCGAGCGCGGCGGGGCCCTCGGTGTTGACGAACGCGCTGACGCGCTCGGGGTGGCGGGCTGCGAACTGGTAGGCGTTGATGGCTCCGAGGGAGTGGCCGAGCAGGACGACGCGGTCCAGATCGAGGTGGTCCAGGAGCGCCAGGACATCGGCGAGGTAGCCCTCCCGGGAGTAGTCGGAGGTGCGGTCGGACTCGCCCTGGCCGCGCTGGTCCGGTGCGATCAGCCGCCATTCGGGGCTCAGCGCACGGGCAAGCGGGGCGAACGTGGCGCCCTCGGACAGGTGTCCGTGCAGCGCGACCAGCGGGCGGCCGGTGCCGCCGAAGTCGAGGTAGGACAGCCGACGGCCGTCGATGGTCAGTTCGGCGCGGGCTGTGGTGCCGTTCGAAGCCGTGTCGTTCACTGCGGATCTCCCCTGCTCGATGGCGATGGAAGGACCGTAGGAGAAATTGGGCGCTTGCACAAGACGCTTGCCTCATTCGATCGCCTAAGGCTTTTGTCTGATGCGGTCGATCCACCGTTGGATAGCATGCGGCCATGGGAAATCGCGAAGACCTGCTCGCCGGGGCCCGCCGCTGCCTGGAGGAAAAGGGATGGGCGCGCACCACCATCCGCGACATCACGGCCGCGTCCGGCGGCGTCAGCATGGCCGCGATCGGCTACCACTTCGGCTCCCGCGAGGCGCTACTGAACGCGGCGCTCATCGAGGCGATCGACGAGTGGGGGACGCACACCGGCCGCACCCTCGCCGCGTTCGAGCGGGACGGGGCCACGCCCGCCGAACGCTACGAGGCGATGTGGGACCGGGTGATCGAGTCCTTCGGCACGCACCGCGCCCTGTGGCTCGCCTCGATCGAGGCGCTCGCCCAGGCCGAGCACTCCGCGGACCTCCGCCGCTATCTCGCCGGGGGCCAGGCCGAGGGCCGGCGCGGGCTGGCGGCCATCCTCAGCGGTGTCGACGAGGACGCAGTCGACGACGACGCCGCGCGCACCCTGGGCGGCGTCCAGATGGCCCTGCTCGGCGGCCTGATGACGCAGTGGCTCACGGATCCCGACCAGGCCCCCACCGGCGCCGACGTCGTCGCCGGGCTGCGCGCGTTGGCCCGCATCGTCGGCCCCGGCCGGTCCTGAGCCGCCCGCCGGGCCCGGCCGATCGATCGCATCGATGGCCGCGAATCGAGATCAGGAGTGCCGGGAGGCGACCGCCTACCGGCACTCCGGCTCCGATCACCGACCCGCAGCTGGTCAATGTCGAGAACTCATGCCGGACGTCAACGGCGTTGAACGGCCCGTCCGGCCACCGCCTCGGGCTACTCCTCGAAGTAGGCGTCGAGCACCACGTCGAGTTCCTCCGCCCACGCCTTGAGACTGCTTCTGGCGGCCGCCTCGACCTCGGCGTTGAACCAGCGGCGGGACGACATGTGGACGGTGACGGTGAACCGGCGCCCGAACCGGGGGACCTTCACCTCGACCGCACCGACCTCGTCCCAGAGGAACTCGGCCTCCTGGTCGTCCAGCCGGAACCGGATGCCGTCACGGTCCGCGGTGATCGAACCCCGTCGGTCGCTGACCTCGAATACGGGCCCGTTCTCGTCCTTCTCGTCCTTCTCGTCCTTCTCGTCCTTCTCGTCCTTCTCGTCCTTCTCGTCCTTCTCGTGTTCCTCCTGCTCCCCGTCCTTTGCGTCCTCCGAGCCGGAATCGGCGGCGGTGCCCCCGGGGACACCCTCCGCAAGGGCGTCGTCAGGGGCGGCACCCTCGGGCACCGGCTCCTCGGTCTTCTCCTGGTCCGCCTCGGACGTCCCGACGGTGCGAGGGGCCGTGAGACCAGGTATGTACGCCGGGTCTGTCCCTGCGGCGTACGCGGGCTGAGTGTTCGGATCTATGCGCTGCTCCACGGCGGGCAGTATGGCCGACGAACCTGTACGAGACCAGTAAGAACCGGCCGGGCCGTGACGTCACCCGAGAACGTACCGAGTTGGCGGAGCAGAAACCGGCGTACGCAGGACCTCCGCCGCATCCGCGGCCAGGAGCCCCGGCCGGCCGCGGACGGCGAGGGCGCGGAAGCCACGATCGAGGAACTGGCCACGCTCCTCGCCCGAGACCTCGACGCGGCGCCGTAAAGCCGCAACGCCGCCGGACGGCGCGGCAGCACCTCGTCATTCAGCCGGAATGGCGATCTCGAACCAGGTGGTCTTGCCGCGCCCCGCGGGCGAGCTTCCCCAGTCGCCGGCGAGCGCGTCGACGATCAGCAGTCCGCGCCCGGACTCGGCCTCCTGGTTGGTCCGCCGCCATGCCCGAGGGCACCGTGAAACTCATGGTGGTGTCGACCATCATCGCGGCCGCCAGCGCCCGGTCGTCCTCCGTCAGCAGATAGGCGGTGCAGGTGCTGAAGTCGACATGGCGATTCAGGCGGCGCAGCGCCGCAGCGATGACGCGGTCACGGGACGCCGTCGGGCGCCCGGTCGGCCTGTCGGGGCCTGCCGCGGAGGATGGGGAGTCCATGAGATCCACCCCGGTGCGTCGGCGACAGGTGGGGGCTGCCCGGCTGCTCGGCGATACGCGCCGTAGCCATTTCGGTATGGGCGTAATCCCCGAGGTACGCGCCCGCGTGACGTCATTCGGTGTCCCCACCGGTGCACGGACGGCCGGGCGGAGACGTCGCGGTCGCGGCGCCGCATCGAACTCCGGGATCTCGCCGCATACCCGTCCGCGCTGCCCAGGCCGGCATGCAGGCCGGACGGGCCCTTGAATCCCGTATTAAACCCATGTGGCAGTTCGCTTGGCTCAGGGGCTGCCTCCTGATCCGAGGCGCTCCCTGGCAGGAGGCGGCCACCGATGAATAAGGTTGCGCTTGCACATCCCACCGAAGAATCCGGCCATGGGAAACAATCCGGGCACACATCCGTCCTTGCTGCCGCGTGGGACGTTCACCCGTACCGAGCAGCCGACAGCGGAGGAGCAGGCACGATGTCAGGGACCGGCCGGGCAGCCGCGGCCGACGAGGCAGCGGGAACCCCCGCGCGCGGCGTACCGGAGCGGGCGGACCGCCCGATGGGCCAGGACGCCCCTCTCATGATCGGCGAACGGGTGAAGCGGCTCCGCAAGGAGCGTGGGCTGACCCAGCGCCAGCTGGCCGAGCCCTCCTACACGGCCGCGTACATCTCCACCCTGGAGGCCGGAAAGGTCCGGCCCTCCGAGGCGGCGCTGCGCCACCTCGCCGAGCGGCTCGGCGTCTCGTACGAGGAGCTCGCCACCGGGCGCCCCAGTCATCTCGCCACCGCGATCCGGCTCCGCCTGGCCGACGCGCAGCGGATCCTGGCCACCGGTGACGCGGCCGATGCGGCAGTGGAGTACGAGCGGCTGCTCGCCCAGGCCGAGGAGTACGGCCTCCGGACCGAACAGGCCACTGCCCTCACGGGGCTGGGCGAATGCGCCCTGGAGACGGGTGAACTCAACCAGGCGCGTGCCCACTTCGAGGCCGCCGAACATCAGCTGGCCGACGCACCCCTGCCCGAGCGGGCCCGAGCGGTACGCGGCCGGGCGGTCGCCCACTTCCTCGCAGGCGAACTCCGCTACTCCTGCTACCTGCTGGAAAGCGCCCTCGACGAACTGAACACCTCGGGCCTGCAGGACCCCGGCGCCCTGCTCCAGCTCTACACCGCCTCCATCGCGCCCTACATGGACCTGGGAGCGCACGCCCGCGCCGCGCAGGCCGCCGAGCTGGCCCTGGCGCTGGCTCCGCAGGTCTCCGACCCGGCGCTGGTCGCCTCCATGCACCGCTCGGTGGCCCGCACCCTCATCGCGGAGGGCCGGGCAGCAGCCGCCGATGCCGCGCTCGCCAAGGCGGCCGAGCTCTACCAGCAACTGCAGATGCGCACCGAACTCGCCCACTGCCACTGGATGCGCGGCTACGTCCACGCCCAGCACGACGACCTGGAAAAGGCGGAGAGCGAACTGCGCACCGCGCACTCCATGCTGGTCTCCAAGCGCGCCGCCCTCTACACCTCCCAGGTCGAGGTGGAGCTCGCCGATGTACTTCGCCGCCGCGGCAAGGCCGACGAGGCCGCGGCCCTGTTGCGCGCCCTGCTCGGCGGTCTCCATCCCGACCGCGGCGCGGTCCACGCGGGCGGAGCCCATCGGCTGCTCGGCCTGATCGCCGAGGAATCCGGTGACGCGGAGGCCGCCGAGGAGCACTACGTCACCGCTCTCTCCCTGCTCGAACGCGCCGGAGCGGCGGGCGACCTCGCCGACATCTGCAGGCTCCTGGGCGATCTGCTGCGCAGCGAGGGCCGCACCGAAGCCGCCATGGATGCCTACCGCACCGGTCTCGGTCACCGCTCCAGCCCGGGCACCACCACCCTCGGCCCGGCTCCGGCCCGCCCGCCGGAGACACCCTGGAGCTGACGGTCCCGGCCGTGGCACCGTTTATCCAACGGCCTCCCCCGCGATGGAGAGTGGGCTCCCGACGCCCTGCGACTCCGCGACGCGGGCGAGGAGTTCGTCGCGGCCGATCGGGTCGGTTCGCGTCGACTCCACCGTGCAGGCGTGGGCTCCGGCCACCGCACCGTAGAGGCCGCACCGCTGCGGCGGTTCGCCGGCCAGCCAGCCGAGGAGGAAGCCGGATACGAAGGCGTCACCGGCGCCGTTGGAGTCCACCACCGGCCCCGGGGGCGTGACGGCCGGAATCCGGGTCACTTCGCCGTCGGCCAGCAGACAGGCGCCCTCGGCTCCGGCCGTGGCAACGACCACCTGGGCACGTCCCCGCTCGGCGACCCGTCGCATGGTCCGCTCCGGGTCGGCCAGGGCGACGGCGGAGACGAAGACGAGGTCCGCCTCGTGGGCGAACGGCTCGTGGTACGGGTTGACGCCGTCCCAGTTGTGCAGGTCGGTCGAGATCGTCACTCCGGCCTCCCGCAGCGCGGGAAGAGCGAAGGCGCACGGGTAGGTGATCGAGACATGGGCATGACGGCTCGCCGCGGCCAGGGACCGCACCGTCGCCTCGGGCAGCCGGTCCCCCTCCCGCGACCGGCTGTCGTCGTACAGGGACAGCCGTCGCCCGTCGGGGCCGACGAGATTGACGGCGCGTTTGGTGCCGCCGGGCAGCGGGAACTCGGTGAGTGCGATGCCACGGTCGCGGTGCAGCGCCCGGATCAGGTCACCTGCGTGGTCGTCGCCGATCATGTCGAGGTGATGCGTGCGCAGGCCCAGGGCGCTCACCCCCAACGCGACGAAGTCCCCGGTCTGCCCCGCCCGCGTCTCGATCCCGGGGCGGATCATGTAGCTGTCGGCGTATGGGAGGGGCAGCTCCGGGACGTACACGATCGTGTCGACTCCCGCGCCTCCCAGGACGAGGACATCGGTCTCGGCGCTCATGGGTGTTCCTCTCCGGCCGACCGGCAACTGTGGCTGTCGGCAGGCGAGTCAAGCAGGGCAGCCACGACGATCGCAAGATGTTGCAGAATATTCCCGCAAGCTTTTGCCCCTCATCTGCGGACCCGGCCGGCGGGAGGATCGCCCCAAAGGCGGCACCCTGTCGGAGACCGGCGGCCACCTCGGGGTCCGTCATCACCAGACCGTGCCGGGCCCGGTGCAGGGGGCCGACCCGGCCTGCCTCCGATGGCCTTTCGAGCACGCCCTCGCGCAGCTGGACTTCGGCGAGTGGCTGCGGCGGCGCCGACGGGCCGCGGAGGCGCGCCCCGTTCTCGGCACCGCCCTCGAGATCTTCGAACGGCTCGACGCACGCCCCTGGATCGAGCGCACCACGGCCGAACTCCGCGCGGCGGGCGTGACCGTGGCGGATTCCGCGGCCCCCGAAGCGGTGGCCGACCTGACGCCGCAGGAGCTGGAGATCGCCCAACTGGCCGCGGAGGGGCTGACCAACCGGGACATCGGCGCCCGGCTCTATCTGTCTCCCCGTACCATCGGCTTTCATCTGCACAAGATCTTCCCCAAGTTCGGCATCACGGGCCGCACCCAACTGCGCGATGTCCTCGGCCCGGCGCGCCTGCCGGATCACTGAGGGGGGATTCCCCGCACGGGATGCTTGCTCAGGATCGAGACCCGGTTGAAGGCGTTGATGGTGATGGCCACCCAGATCACCGCGGAGATCTCGTCCTCGGTGAGGACCTGGCGGGCCGCGGCGTAGGCTCTCTCCTGCTCGACGGCGTTCGCGGGTTCGGTCGTCGCCTCCGCAAGGGCGAGTGCCGCACGTTCCCGGACCGTGAACAGTTCGGTGTCGCGCCAGGCGGCCAGCACGCCCAGGCGCTGCGTCGTCTCGCCGGTGCGCAGCGCGGCCCCGGTGTGCACGCTGAGGCAGTACGCGCAGCCGTTGATCTGCGACACGCGGAGGTTGATCAGCTCCACCATGCTGCGGTCGATCCCCGCCTCGGCGGCGGCCGCGCGGACCGCGTCGGCCGTCCCGACGAGTGCGCGGTAGGCCTTGGGGCTCTGCTTGTCGATGTAGACCCGTCGGTTTGCCAGGTCTGCTGTCGTGTCACTCAACGTGGACTCCTCCAGGGCCGCTTCCGGCCCTCGCTCCTCTGCCGTGCGCATGCGGGGACATGGACTTAATATCAGGCATGATTGTTGAATGTGAAATCATTCTTGAGTGAGAGGGGCGTGCGATGAGCAATGCCGAAGTGGATCCGGTCGAACGGCGCCGGGGTGCGGCAGACCACGGTGAGTCTGCCGTGCAGCATGTCGATGTGCTGTCCGCGCGGGATGTCCCGTTGGGCGGGCCGCGCGCGATGACTGTACGGCGCACGCTGCCGCAGCGGGCGCGGACACTGATCGGGGCCTGGTGCTTCGTCGACCACTACGGCCCCGACGACGTCGCCGACACGGGTGGCATGGACGTGGCTCCTCATCCGCACACCGGTCTGCAGACCGTGAGCTGGCTGTTCAGCGGAGAGATCGAGCACCGCGACAGCCTCGGCAGCCACGCGCTCGTCCGGCCCGGAGAGCTCAACCTCATGACCAGCGGGTACGGCATCAGCCACTCGGAGGTCTCCACCACCCGCACCACCGCGCTGCACGGCGTCCAGTTGTGGGTGGCTCTGCCCGAAGAACACCGGCACACCGGAAGTGACTTCGAGAACTACGTCCCGCGACGGGTCCGGGTGGACGGAGCCGACATCAGGGTGTTCCTGGGGTCGTTGGCGGGTGACACCTCTCCGGTACGGACCTTCACGCCCTTGCTCGGCGCCGAACTCGTTCTCGACCCGCGCTCGACGACCAGCCTCCGCGTGGATCCGGGTTTCGAGCACGGCCTGCTCGTCGACGAAGGGAACGTCCGCGTAGACGGAACACTTCTGCACCCGGCCGAGTTGGGATACATCGGCACCGGAGGCGACGCCCTGACCCTGACGAACGAGACGGAAAGCCCGGCCCGCGTGGTGCTGTTGGGCGGCACACCGTTCCAGGAACCGATCGTCATGTGGTGGAACTTCATCGGTCGCAGCCACGAGGACATCGTCGAAGCCCGGGCAGCGTGGGAGAACGCCTCCGATCGCTTCGGAAGTGTCGACGGTTACGACGGCGGCCGCATTCCCGCGCCGGGCCTTCCGAACGCCCGCATCGCACCACGCAAGAATCCTGCACACCGCTGAGTGACGTACGACACCGAAAGGCCCCTCATGACCCAGCACGCATCCGAGCCGACCGTTCAGAGAGTCGACTCCAGGCACCGTTACGAGGTTCTGGTCGACGGCGAGCGCGCGGGCCTCACCGCCTACCGCGACCGCGACGAACAACGTGTCTTCTTTCACACCGAGATCGACGACGCCTTCACAGGCCAGGGCCTGGCCTCGCTCCTCGTGGAGCAGGCCCTGACCGACGTACGCACCTCCGGAAAGCGCCTCGTGCCGGTCTGCCCGTACGTGGCGAAGTTCCTCAAGAAGCACGACGAGTTCGCGGACATCACCGACCCGGTGACGCCCGAGGTCCTGCAGTGGCTGGAGACCGCCCTGAAGCGGTGACCGCCCCGCGGCTCGCGTCGCGCGTCCCCCTCCTGGCACTTCCGGGTAAACAGCGGCGGGTCCGATCGGTCGGTGGCATGCTGCGGCTCCCGGTGGGTAGGGCGGCCGCCGCGCCGGTCGGACGGGAGAGCGCGAAGGGCCGGAAGGCTGAGCGGAGCTGCCCGCCGGAGTTGTCCGGCTGAACAGGCCCCTGCCTTCCGGCCCTTGGCTGTATCCGGGCTGTACGCCACCGCCTCGGCTGCCCGCGGGTACCGCGGCCGGCGTGGGCTGTTCGCCCGCCGCGGGCGGTGCGGTGTCCGTGCCGACGGGGCGGCCCGGCCACCAGAAGGTACGGCCGACGTCCAGGGCCAGGGCCGGGACGAGGACGGACCGCACGAGGAAGGTATCGATCAGGACACCGATGGCCACGACGATTCCGATCTCGATGAACGCCACCTGCGGTGCCGTGGTGAGCGCGGCGAACGTCGCCGCCAGCACCGCGCCGGCGCTGGTGATGACGCCGCCGGTGGAGGTGAGTCCGCGCAGTACGCCGGCGCGGTGGCCGCGGTGACCGACCTCCTCGCGGATCCGGTGGATGAGGAAGATGTTGTAGTCGACGCCGAGTGCCACCAGGAACAGGAAGCCGATCAGCATGACCTGGATGTCCACCGCCGGGAATCCCAGGACGTGCTGGAACAGCTGCCAGCTGATGCCGAGGGCGGCGAAGCAGGACAGCACCACGGTCGCCATCAGCAGCAGGGGCGCAACCAGGGCCCGGAGCAGGACGACCAGGATCAGGAAGACCACGGCGAGCACCAGCGGGATCACCACCTTGCGGTCGTGTGCCTGCGCCTCGGTCTTCTCCTGTGCCATCGCGGTGGGGCCGCCGACCTGGGCGTCGGCGTCGGGGACGGCGTGCACGGCGGCGCGGATGCGGTCGACCGTACGGGCCGCCGCCGCGCTGTCCGGGCTGTCCTTCAGTACGGCCCGGGTGCCGGCGAGAGTGCCGTCCGTGGACTTCTCCGGCGCGGCGACCTCGGCAACCCCGTCGATGCCTGTCAGCGCGGCGGCGACCGCGGGTGCGGCCTCGGCCTTGCTGATCACCTCGGCGGGCCTGCTCTGGCCGGCCGGGTAGTGGTCGGCGAGGAATTCCTGGCCGGCGATCGAGCCGGGCTTGCCGACGATGAGGTGCTCGTCGTCGAGACCGGTCTTCAGGCCGAGCGAGCCGAGGGCCAGCACGGTGAGGACGAGGGCGGAGCCGATCCACACCAGGCGCGGACGGCGGGAGATCCTGCCGCCGACGCGGTCCCACAGGCGGTGGTTGGCGTTCTTCACAGCCACTCCGGCGCGCGGCACATTGGGCCAGAACACCCAACGTCCGAGGATCACCAGAACGGCCGGGAAGAGCGTGGTCATCGCGGCGAGACCACAGATGATGGCGATGGCCCCGGCAGGACCGAGCGTGTAGTTGAAGCCGACGTCCGCCTGCGTCAGGCAGAGCAGCCCGATGCTGACGGTCGCCGCGGACGCGGCGATCGCGGGGACGGCCCTGCGGACCGCGGTCTGCATGGCCTCGTGCCGGTCCTCGTGGACCCGCAGTTCCTCGCGGTAGCGGGCCAGCAGCAGCATCGCGTAGTCGGTGCCGACACCGAACAGCAGTGCTGTCACGACGATCTCGTTGCCGCCGCCGACCGTGAGCCCGAAGCCCTTGGCGAGGAGGTACGAGACGGCCTGCGTGGTGAGGAACGCGACGCCGACGGTGAGCAGGGGCAGCAACCACAGGATGGCGCTGCGGTACGTGATCAGGAGCAGGGCGGCGACGACGAGGACCGTGATGAGGGTCAGCGCGCGGCCGGTCGACTCCCGGGCGTCGGCGGCGTCCAGCGAGTTGCCCGCCGGACCGGTGAGTCTGGCTTCGAGGCCGTCCGGCCGGTCGGCGGTGGCCCGGTCCCGTACCTTCTCCGCGTTGTCCGCGAGTGCGATGGCGTCCTCCTTGTCGAGGGGCACGAACGCGGTCAGTGCCTTGCCGTCGTCGGACGGCCTGGCCGGCCCGACCTCGCCGGCCGCGAAGGTCGCGAACTCCTTGATGTCGGAGGCGACCTTGGCCTTGTCCTCGGCGGTCAGCCCGCTGTCCCGTACGTAGACGACGATGCCGAGGGAGATCTTGCCGTCGGCGAACCGGTCGGCGAGTCCGGCGACATCGGTGGACTCGGCCCCTCGGGGCAGCTCGATGGTCAGCTCGTCCTTCGCGATCTCCGAGAGCTGTCCGGCGAGGGGCACGGACGCGACGACGATGATCAGCCAGGTGATCAGCGTCAGCCACTTGCCCTTCCTTCCTCCCGGTATTTTCAGGAGCCGGTCGGCCCAGCGGTGCGGTCGTGGCATGGGGACTCCTCGTCCAGGGTGTGGGATGTGCGGGGCACGGGCGCGTTATGCGTGGTGCGTGGTGCGTAGGGGAACGGTTCAGGCGGCGGGCTGTTCGGCGAGCGCCGCCACCGCGTCGTGGCGCTGGATCCAGGAGGTGTCGGCGACGAGCGCCTTCATCTCCTGGTCGCCGCGAGGCCGCTGAGCCGGCCGGGGCCGGTCTGCCCGGCCCGTATCTCCTGGACGACGACGGTGATTTCTCTGATTTCCCCGAATGAGGTCATGACTCATCGGGCGCAGCATCCCCCGCGGGGGCTATACGGCGCCTGTACAGCGAGAGTTGTCAGGAATTCAGATAGGCGAGGACGGCGAGAACGCGGCGGTTGTCGTCGTCGGACGGTACGAGGTCGAGTTTCGTGAAGACATTCGATGTGTGCTTGGTGACGACCTTCTCGCTGACACCGAGCCGCCCGGCGATGGCGGCGTTGGAGCGGCCCTCCGCCACCAGTTGGAGCACTTCCCGTTCCCGTGCGGTGAGCCGGCCCAGGGGGGCGTCGGAGGCGTTGCCCGCCAGGAGCTTCGCCACCACATCGGGGTCCATCGCGCTGCCGCCCGCGGCCACCCGGCGCACGCAGTCGATGAACTGGCGGCTGTCGAAGACGCGGTCCTTGAGCAGATAGCCGACCCCGCCCGAACCGTCCGCCAGCAGCTCACGGGCGTAGAGCTGTTCCACATACTGCGAGAGCACGAGCACCGGGAGGCCCGGGATCCGGCTGCGCGCCTCGATGACGGCGCGCAGGCCCTCGTCGGTGAAGGTGGGCGGGAGCCGTACGTCGACGAGCGCGATGTCCGGCCGGTGTTCGATCAGGGCGTCCAGGAGGGCGGGGCCGGTGTCCACGGCGGCGGCGATCTCGAATCCATGGGCGGTCAGGAGGCGCGTGCGGGTGTCGTCATCCGGGCCTCCTCGGTTCGGAACCTCTTGGTCCCTGCAGGCATCAGTCTGTCCTGCGACCGCTCCGGGAACATTGGGCCTGTCCCCCCTCTTCCAGGAGGGACCTAGGTCCCCCCTGGAAGAATGCCTGGTCGGAGGCCCTGCGCGAGGACCGGGCCGGGGGTGAGCCAGGGGTCAGCGAGGGACGGCTTCGATAAGCGCGGCCCTGGCTCCCCGGTGGATGTCGGCGGTGTCGAAACCGCCCCGGTCCAGCAGGGCACGCCACTGCGACTCGGTGGTGAACAGGGCATGACGCGTCCCGCGCTTCCCGCCCACGCGGTCACACCGCGTCTGCCACCCGGCCCCAGAACCAGTACAGACTGACCATCACGATGGGCGCGGTCATCGCGGGCAGGGCCCAGCGGTGTGCGGGAGTCCGGCGAAGGAGGACCAGCAGCGGGAACACCAGGGCGACGATGCCCAATTGCACCGCCTCGATACCGGCGTTGAAGCTCAGCAGCGACAACAGCAGTTCCCAGGACCGGTTCTCGTCGATGCCGAGCGCGCCGGCGAAGCCCAGGCCGTGGACGAGGCCGAAAAGGAAGACGGCCGGCAGCCGCCAGCGCCCGGTCCCCTCGCGGTTGCGCAAGGCGACGTTGGCCAGCGCCACGACGGCGATCGAGGCGGCGATGACGGGCTCCACGACCGATCCCGGCACGTTCACGACGCCGGTGGCCGCCAGGAGGAACGTGACGCTGTGCGCGGCCGTGAAGGTGGTCGCCGCGAGAACGATGTCGCGCAGGCCACGGGCGCCGATGAGCAGCGACAGCAGGAAGAGGATGTGGTCCAGGCCGAACAGCAGGTGCTCGGTGCCGAGCAGGAAGAACTCCACGATCTGGTGCGACTCGTGGTGTCCGCCGGTCTCCAGGGTCGGTTCGGCGGCGGACAGGACCTGGGAGCCCCTCTGCCCGGCGATGTCGTAGTGGACGATCGTCTCCGCGCCGTGGACGAAGCTCTCGGTGTCGGGGAACAGGGCGCTGGAGATCGTGTAGGTGCCGTCGGCGCCGCCCGCGCAGTCGTAGGCCAGGGTGAGGACGGCGAACGGCCGGGTGGAGCGGGTGCGGATGTCCGCGTCGCCGGCGCGGCGGGGTGTGCAGGCCTTGCCGTCGTGGGTGACGGCGAAGCGTCCGGTGACGTACTCGGTCACCGCGCCGGCGTTGGCCTTCAGCTGGTGCAGCTGCTCTGCGCGGTCCTTCGCCTCGTACGCCTCGGCGTAGAGCCAGGCCGACTTCATGAGCAGGTCGTATTCGAGGTCCAGGGTCGCCTCGACACGGGCTCCGGTGCCCTCCACCTCGACGTACGCGGTTGAGGTCACATCGTGCGCGACGGCGGGGGACGGATGGGCGAGGCCGGCGGCGAGCACGGCCACCAGGGCCGCGACGGTGGTGAGGAGCGCGGCGGACAGCCGACGCGGCGGGAACCGGGGCAGCCAGGAGGAGGGCAGGAGCGTTGGCAGGGGCGTTGGCGTGGGCGAGGTGGCGGGACGCATGGAGGTCTCGGTTCTCGTTGTCAAGGGGCGAACGGCGGCGAGCCCGTCGTCCCGGACCGGTCGGGTCCGGGACGACGGGCGTGGGTGCCGGACAGGTGTTACCGGCGGGTCAACCGGTCAGCGCCGGTCGGTGGACGACGTGAACCAGGGGTAAGCGGGCACGTCCGCTCCCCAGACGCCGGGCCGGCCGTGGGCGTCCTTGGTCACGAAGGCACTCGGCTCGGAGGCGCTCACGCCGCCGCCGGTGGAGCGCGCCGTGACGAACCACGCGTGGGTCGTGCCGGGCCCCAGTCCCTTCCAGGTCACCGAGGCGATCTCACCGGAGCCGACCTCGGTCTTCCCGATGACGCTCACGGGGTCGTAGAGCGCCAGCGAGTCGGTCTTGAAGGTCGTCTTGCGGCTGCTGAGGTCGATCGGCAGCACCATGTTGTCCTCGGTGCCGTTGTAGCGGTGGTTCTTGTCGTACTCGGTGGCGCCGAACTCGTCGAGCAGCGGCGAGTAGGTGTCCACGGTCAGCTCGGAGCGGTCGACGTCGAACTGAAGCATCCGGAAGAAGCTCGCGCCGAACTGCAGCTGGTCGTCGGGCTTGTAGCCGCCGATCTCGGTGAGCCCGAGCCGGTCAGCGGACACCGTGTAGAACTGGTAGTCCGCGAGCAGCTCGACGACGTCGTGTGCGACCTCGCCGACCTTGGGCTTCACGTTGGTTCCGACGCCGTGCTCGTGACCGGCAAGGATCAGGAACACGTTCGGGTTGTCCTGGACCACCGTCTTGTACAGCATCGAGCCGTCGGGCGCGGAGAACGGGGCGCCGCGTCCGTTCGGGCTGCTGCTCGGCGCGAGGTAGTCGTGCGAGAGCAGGATGCCGTTGCGGTCGGGGAAGCGCTTGAAGACCGAGTCGGCCCATTCGGCCTCCTCGCGCATCACGCCGTAGGAGAGGCCGACCACGACGAAGTCGAGGCCGCCGGCGGAGAACAGGTCGTAGTGGTTCTGGTTGTCGCCCTCGCGCCACGGGCCGCCGTACTCGGCGTGCTTCCAGCCCTTGGAGAGCGCCTGGTAGCGCTCGGGCCCGTAGTACTGGTTGTAGATCGCGTCCGGACCGTTCTCGGTGCCCGACTGGTTGTCGTGGTTGCCCGCGATCACACCGTTGGGCACACCCGCGTCGTCCAGGATCTTCTGCTGCTTCGAGGACAGTTCCAGCTCGCCGGTGATCTGGCGCTGCATGGCCTCGTCGGCGGGCTTGCGAATGTTGTTCTCGATGATGTCGCCGGTGTGGGCGACGTACGCGATCTTGCGCTTGTCCTTGTTGTCGGCGATCCAGCGCGACACGTCGCCGTACGCCTTCTCCCAGACCGCGCGCTCCTCGGGCGTCTCCTGCTCCACCGCACCCTCGGAGAGGTACTGGGTGTCGGTGTAGTGGACGATCGAGAAGTCGTACGAGTCGGGGTCGGCGAACCGGTTCGGGTCACCGGCGTCGATGTCGTCGGCGAACGGATCCTCGCCGGTCACCATGGTGTGGACCTGCTGCCGGTCGACGTACTTGCGGTCGACGACGGCGGTCAGGACGGTGTCGCCCTCGGCGGCGCCGCGGGCGCTGGTCAGGACGTCCCACTTCTTCGTCGCGGTGTTCCACACGCGCAGCGCGGCGAGCCGTTCGGGGTCGATGACACCCTCCCAGCGCAGCACCGGCGCGTCGACGTGGCCCTTCACCTGAACGTCGAACCGCTGGAACGTGACGTCCTCGGCGGCCGGCGCGTCGAGCGTCCTGCCGTCGGCGGGGGCGAGGCCTGCGGCCGTCACCTTCTTCTCGCCCTTGACCGTCAGCGTGGTGGGAACGGACGCGGCCGTGCCCTGGTACACCTGGTTCGGGGTGAGGATCTCGGCCTCGGAGAACGTGGCGCTCACCTCGCCGCCGTCGGGCTCGGCCACCTTCGCCGACAGCTTGACGCTGCTGCCCGCGTCAGTCGTGCCGGACTTCGGGGTGAGGTTGGCGGGGACGTCCGGGATGCCGGCGGAGGCGAACTTCACCTCGCGGGTGCCGCTGTTGCCGATGCCGTCGGTGCCGGACACCGTCAGGGTGTGCTCGCCGGCGGACAGGCCCGGACCCACCGGGGCGCCGAGCTGGACCGGCTTGCCGTCGAGCTTGACGTCGGGGCCGTTCACCACGCCGGAGAGGTCCTCGAGCCGGACATCGAGGACGACCGAGGCGGTGATCTTCTGCCCGGCGGCGGGGACGCTGGCAGCCACCCGCGGCGCGGAGTTGTCGGTGACCAGGACCCGGGTCGCGGCCTTGCCGGTCTTCGACGTCGCGGCCAGGGTGTGCTTGCCGTCGTCGGTCTTCGTGGTGTCGAGGTCTGCGCGGAGGCCCTGGGCCGGGCCCTCGACGAAGAACTCGAGGTCGATCTCGGTCAGCGGGTTGACGTTGTCGCCGCAGTTGCCGTCGCCGAGGCTGTACGAGCCCTTGAGCATCCGGCCGGTGGCAGTGCCCTTCGCCGGGGTGAGGGTGATGTCGGAGAGGGCGAAGTCGTCGTGGTTGTCGCCGCACGACGTCGGATAGGTGCCGGCGACGAAGTCGACCGTGTTCCAGCCGGGGACGAGCCACTCGTTGGGGAAGGCCAGGTCGACGTGCCGGCTGACGAAGTCGCTTTCGAGCACGTGCTTCTGACCGTTCACCAGAATGTGGTTCTGGTAGCGGGCCTCGATCGAGTTGCTGCCCACGGTGAAACCGAGGGTCGCGTTGCCGGAGCCGAGGGTGTCGGAGACGTGCACGGCCGGGGCATCGATCGTGTAGCGCAGTTCCACCTCGCGCAGGCGGGTGTCGCTGTCGCCGCAAGTGCCGTCGCCCATGGCGTAGGAGTCCGCGATGTCGCGGCCGGTGACGGCGCCACCCTCGAAGGCGAGCGCGAGACGCGAGATGTCGAAGTCGTCGCGGTTGTTGCCGCAGCTCTCCTTGTAGGGGCCGGTGACGACCTTGACGGTGTTGTCACCGGGCACCAGGAAACGCGCCGGGATCGCGATGTCGACCCGCTGGCTCACCCAGGTGCCGCCCAGGTCGATGCGCTTGCCGTTGACCAGCAGGTAGTTGTCGTACCGGTCGTCGATCGAGTTCGGCCCGATGTCGAAGGAGAAGGTCGCCGCGCCATTGCCGAGGTGCGGATCGGTGACGGGCGCGTCACCGTCCACGGTCAGCGACTCGACGCTGCCCTCGGCGCCCGCCGGGAAGTTCGCGAACACGGGCTGCCGGCCGCCCACCAGCGTGCCGTCCTTGGGCAGCAGCCGGGGGGCGCCCACCGGGGCGTTGTTCACCGTCACGGTGTTCTTGACGGTCTTTCCCGAGGTGGTCGTCGCGGTGAGGGCGTGCTCGCCGTTGGCGAGCTTCGTGGTGTCCAGGTCGCCCTGCAGGCCGGTGGTTCCCTGCGGTTCGCCCAGGACGAAGAAGCTGAGTGCGGCCTTCGTCAGCAGCGAGGTGTTGGAACCGCAACTGCCGTCGCCGAAGGAGTACGTGTACTCGTTCTCCTCACCGTCCGCGACCTCGCCGAGCAGGCCCAGGCTGATGTCGGACAGCACGAAGTCGTCGTGGTTGGTGCCGCACGAGCTGTCGACCGTGCCGGCGAAGAACTCGATCTTGTTCTCGCCCTTGACGAGGTGCTGGTTCGGGATCTCGATCGTGCCCCGCTCGTTGACGAGGTCGCCGATGTCGGCCCGGTACTCGCCATTGACCAGCACGTAGTTGTGGTAGCGGGCCTCCGTCGAGTTCGACCCGACGTCGAAGCTGAGCCGGGACACCCCGACCGTCCGCTCGCCGTCGATCGCCTTCCCGTCGACCGCGAGCCCCGTCACTGAGTCACCGGCCAGCGTCGGAGTGGCCGCAACCTTCTGCGTGCCCTCCAGATACGCCCCGTCGCCGGGGGTGAGGGTCGGCAGACTCGTGGCGTCCGCCGTCCCGCTCTGCCCTGGTGTGCGCTGCTCCGCACCGGTTTCGGCGTACGCCGCCGTCAGGTTGCCGCTCACGAGGAGCAGCGCCGCAAGCGCTGCCCCCGCGAGCCGTTGTCCACCTGATCCGCCAACCGGCCGTACTCGACGCTCTATGGGCCGCATCAGCAGCCGTCCTTCCTGCTCGCCACAAGGTGAAGGGCACGCCGTGACGATGTACGACATGCCCGTGGCGAATCCTGGGCGGCGCAGATGAATGGAGTGACATCACCCGTGAACGACCAGTGGAAGGATTGTCGATGGGCTAGGTTCTGGATCACTTTCAGTGTCGGCGCCAGAGCCACGGAGGGTCACCGCAACCGAGATCATGAAGAGCGGCCGCGACGGACGCGAACGACTCCGCCCGGTCCGTGAGCGTCTGTCAGACGGGCTCTGTCGCACTGCCCCCGTCACGGACCTGACCGTGGACAACAGGCCGACATCCTGAGTTCGCCGTCCATTTCGCGGGTGCTGGTTTGGCAATCCGGGGAAGAATTTAGGTTGGGCCGAATGAGAGCGATGGAGAGCGCGGTCCGGGTATGGACGCGACGGGGCATGTGGGGTTCCGTGCTGCTCTCGGCGGGTGCGTGGGGCGCTGGTGCGTTGCCGCAAGGCGTGCGGGACGGGGTGTGGGGAGCACCGGGCCCGCTCCTCACGGCGGTGGGTGCGACGGCGGCGTATGCCGGACTCGGGCTGCTGGTGTGGGCCTGGTGGCAGTTGGGCACGCTGTTGCGGGCCGGTGCGGTGATGAGCCGGAGGCAGCAGTGGAGCACGCTGGGATGCTGGGCGTTGCCTCTGCTGCCCACGCCGTTGCTGTTCAGCGCTGACGTCTACAGCTACATGGCCCAGGGTGCGCTGGCCCAGCGCGGCTGGAATGTCTACGAGGTCGGCCCGACGGCACTGGGCGGCTCGCTCGCCGCCAATGTCCCGGAGATGTGGCGGGACACACCGGCCCCGTACGGGCCGGTGTCCGTGCTGGTGAGCCAAGCCGTGGTATCGGTGACCGGGGAGCATCATGTGGTCGCCGCGGTCGTGGGGCTTCGGCTGGTGGCGCTCGCCGGGCTGGCCCTACTGGCGTGGTCGGTACAGCGGCTGGCGGCGCGGACGGGCGCCGACGGTGGAGGGGCCTGGTGGGCGGCGCCGCTCAATCCGTTGGTGTTGGCGCATGTGGTGGGCGGGGCGCACAACGAGGCACTGATGGTCGGCCTGATGATGGCCGGTTTCGTGGCCTTCCGCTCCGGGCGATGGGGTCTGGGCGCTGCGGTGCTGATGGGGGCCGTGCTGGTGAAGGCCCCCGCTGCGGTGGCATTGGGGTGTGCCGCGATGGTGGCGGTGGCCGCGCAGTCGGGCCGGCGACGGCGCTGCGGTCGTGCTCTGGGGATCTCCCTGGTGGCCGGCGGGACGCTGTGGCTGGGTGTGACCCTGTGCGGGCAGGGCTGGGGGTGGCTGCGGACCATGCACACGCCGACCGAGGTGTACACGCTGCTGTCGGTGAGCACGGACGTGGGCCGAGTGCTGGAGTGGATCGCGGCCGCGGTGGGATGGAACGCGGCGCCGGGGGCGGTGACCGCGGCACGTACGGTCGGGACGTTGGCGGGACTGGGCGCGGCGGTGTTCTGCATGTGGCGTGCTCCCCGCTATGGGGCGGAACGCGCTGCGGCAATGGGGCTGCTGGCCTTGGTGATGTGCGCTCCCGCGATGCAGGTGTGGTACCTGCTGTGGGGCGGGGTGCCGCTCGCTGTGGTGGCGTGGCGCACTCTGGCGGATGCCCGGGCGAAGGGGGCGGTGGTCGCTCTGCTCCTGCTGGTGCTGCCCGCGGGCCGGGGGCCCACCTGGACCTATGCGGTCGCCGCCGTCATCGGGGGGTCGGTGACCGTGGTGTTGCTGGCGTGGATGGCTCAGCGGAGTCGGGCACAGGCAGCCCTCGCCATGACCGGAGCCGCCGAAACAGGCCGGTTCCCGGCGCCTTCACCCTGATGGTGGCATGACGGCGGCACCCCGGCCGGCAGAGGTCCTCCGGCCGGGGCTTCCCGGGCATTCGCCCGGGATCGAGCGAAGTTGTTGGAGGGCACAACCATGACAACCGCCGTGGACGACAACGTCGTTCCGCCAAGTGGCCGAGAACCGCAGGACCCACAGTTTCGGTGGCCACCCCTGCCGGCGGTGCGGACCGCGCTGGCCCGCCGAGCGGCATGGGTGCTGGCCGTGAGTTCCCTGCTGATGCTGCTGCTGGTGTGGATCCCCGCCTGCACCCGTTCCGGCATGGTGGATCTGCGGGTCTACCGCACCGGTTCCACCCATCTGCTCTCCGGCGACCTGTACGCCTTCCGGCTCGACCTGCCCGGCCCCGACATCTTCCCTCTGCCCTTCACCTACCCCCCGTTCGCCGCTGCCCTCTTCCTTCCCCTCTCCACGCTCCCGTTCCCGCCGGCGGCCGCCGCCTGGACCACGGCCTCGCTCCTGGCGCTGGTCGTCTTCGTTCACGGCAGCCTGCGCCTGGCTGCCCCGGACACACCACCCGAGCAGCACCGGCAGCGGGTACTGCTGTGGAGCGCCGCCCTGATGTGGACCGAACCGGTCACCACCACACTCGCCTTCGGGCAGATCAATCTGCTGCTCGCGGCCCTGGTCGTCCTCGCGGTCCAGCAGCGCCCGGCAGCCGCGGCGGGATTCGGTGTCGGAATCGCCGCCGCGATCAAGCTGACCCCGGCGGTCACCGGTCTCTACTTCCTCATCCGCAAGCGCTGGACAGCTGCCGCGTGGTCGGCCGTGGCGTTCTTCGCCGCGGCGGCGACCGGATGGTGGCTGGCGCCAGGGCCCTCCCGCGCCTTCTGGCTCCATGCGGTGGGCGATGCCGCACGGGTCGGCCCCGTCGGGTCCGGGCTCAACCAGTCGTTGCGCGGGGCGCTTTCGCGCTCCCTCGGCCACGATGTGGACATGTCCGCCCCATGGTGGACGGCAACCGCCCTGGTGGGCGTGCTGGCACTCGTCGCCGCGGTGCGCAGCGCACAGCGGTCCGACCGGCTCGGCTGCCTCCTCGCGGTGCAGGTCTTCGGCCTCCTCGCCAGCCCCATCTCGTGGTCCCACCACTGGGTCTGGGCCCTCCCCGCCCTGTTCTGGCTCCTCCACACCCCGCACCGCACCCGATGGCGCTCAGCCGCTCAGGCCGCCTGGGCGACGACGCTGCCCTGCCATCTCGCTTTCTGGCTGGTACAACTCCATCCCCGGATCACCTCGCTCGACTACTCATGGCCCCTCGCTGTGCTCGGCTGGGCCTACCCCGTGTGCGCACTGCTCACCCTCGTGGCTCTGACCTCTGCAGCCGCCCCTTCCCCGGCTTCCCTGCACGCCGGGGAAGCCGGCAGTCCACTGTCGCTCTTCCGGGTAATGACGGCCAGGCGGGTCTCGAAGTAGCTTCAACGGGTTCGACGCCGGGCCGTAGTAGCTTCAAAGGTTCGGCGTCAGGCCGTAGTCCTGCCCGGGAAAGTTCACCGATCGGCTCGTCGAACTGCTCGGACGTCCGCCGCAGCCCCTGGACGCGCCTGTCGAGCAATTTCTGACGGCCGGTCGCCCAGACCGAGTACGTGCCGGTCCTTGAGGAGGAGGACGTGATCGGGACCAAGGTTCGCGCTCTCGCCGACCGCGGAGCGCACCGCGATCTCATCGACGTCTTCGCCGCCTACCGCGGCTGGAACACCACCGACCTCGAAAACTCGGCCGCAGGCACGCCCGCGGCCGATTCGAGCGGGAAGCGGCAGGTCAGAGGGCATTCCGGCTGATCGACCGATTCCCTGACCGCAAACAGGTCAAGCAACCCCACCACCCCGCAAACCCCCAGCTCAGTGCCCCTTCTCCACCGGCTCCAGGATCGCCACGCACTCCACATGGTGCGTCATCGGAAAGACGGCACGGGAAACGACGGACGAAGAACGAGCAGGTCAGGCAGGGTTTCCCCGCTGTGAGGGAAGGTCGCCGGCCGTCGAGAGCGTCAAACGAGCGTCACGGCCGAGGTACATACCGACCTCGGCGAGCCACGCAGGCCAGCCGCTGACGCATCGAGGAGAGTCAGGACAATCGGCACGTGGCAGGCGGTGCAGGACGATTCAAGGACCGGTACTGCCGGTCTCAAAGTGCGTGAAGATCGTGCCGATGGTCGCAGGTTCACATGCCCGAACGGCCCGGACGGCTCGACCGAGACGTCCGGGCGTGGCTCGCTCGGCACGGCCCTGCCGGTGCCGCAGTCACTGGTTCCGGCCGGCGGCCGTAGCCCGCAAGGGCTTCAGGAAGCGGCTCGGTTCCCCGTTCCACGAGATCGCGAGGGCGTCCCGCGCGCGGGTGACCGCGACGAAGAGCAGCGAGCGGGCGCGCTGGAGTTCGCGCTTGTGGCGGGTGCGGTCGGTGCGTTCCCACTGGTCCACCGCCCGGCGTTCGGCGCGCAGTTCGCGCGCACGGCGCTGGTGTTCGGGGTCCCCGGCGACGAGTTCGGCGTTCGTCCGGTCGATGGCGGCGATGCGACGCTGCATCTCGCCGCGCCGCTCGGACCACCGGGCCTCGGCCCGGTCGAAGGCGCCGATGAGGGTCTCCGCTCCCTCGGGGGCCTCCGCCGGCGACCGGGTGGCGAACGCCCGCAGTGCCTCGGTGGCTTCGGGGCTGACTCCGGTGCCGCGTTCCTCGTCGTATGCGGGCAGCAGGCCGAGGAACATGTCGACGAGCCGGGGCCCTTCGGCGAGCGCGGGGGCCCGGAATTCGTTCAGCCAGCCGGAGCGCCCGAAGAGCGCGGTGGCGAGCCGTGGCAGCGGGTGGACGGTGTTCTCGGCGTCCGGGGTGCGGAGCTGTCCGGCTCCGGCGAGGTCCAGCAGATGGGCGAGGTACTGGCGGCGCAGGATCTCGACGGCGGACAGGAAGCAGCCGGGGGGGCTGAATGTCACCGGCGATCATCTGTGTCGGGTCTTCGAGGTAGTAGCGGTCGCGCGGACCCCGGTCGACCATGGTGAGCAGGTAGGCGTTGCCGGTGGCGCGGCCTGCCCGGCCCACACGCTGCACGTAGTATCGACGCCCTTGACGACGTGCAGGTCGGGCGGGATGACGGCCGCCCGTACGTCCCGCCGGTCGGCGACCTCCTCGATGATGTCGGCCGCGAGGTCGTTCAGCGCAATGGGGGTGTCCTCGTCGATGCGCCGGGCGATCAGGGAGCGCAACGAGAAGGTGTACGAGCGGCTGGCGACGTATCCGGCGCGGTGGGCAGCGTCCTGGACGGAGTCGTTGAACAGGAGGGTCTTGTCCTCGCCCAGGTCCTTGTCGAGTTCGCCGCCGGTGAAGAGCTGGGTGAGGGAAGCCGCGGCGAGCGCGGCGAGGCCGGTGCCGAGGTAGCGAATGCTGTTGACGGTGCGGCAGGCGGGGCAGCGGTCCTGCTCGGCGGCCCGGTCGCCCGTCGGATCGACGACCACGAACGCGGCGTCACGCAGGGCCTTCGGGGCTCGTGGTTCGCCGGAGCCGTCGCGCGGTGGTTCGAAGTCCGCCTCGGGCGACAGAGGAACGAGCCGCCCGCCCGCCGCGTCGAGCCGCATGACGGTGGAGCCGCTGCGGACGGGCTCCCGGGCGAAAGCGCTCCGGTACGCCTCGGCGCTGGTCGCCGCGATCATGTTGCGTACGCGCCGTTTGTCCCGTCCCACCGAGGCGCGGCGGATCCGTCCGGCATCCAGGTCGAGGGCGGCGGGATCGGCCTCCGGGGAGAGCGCCGCCCATCCGGAGCGCCCGCATTCACGGCAGAAGATGGCGGGCAGGAAGGTCTGCGCGGGCGGTGCGGCACTGTCGCCCGCGGGTTCGGCGGGCCGTTCGTCGGCGGGTTCGGGAAGCGCCGCGTCGGCGTCCGGTCCGGATGTGGGTGTGGTGACGGGTGTGCCGAGGGGCCTGATGCGTTCGTCGTCCCAGCGGAACTCGGCCCGTGCGGCGCCGACTCCGCGCAGGACCCGGGACACGGACCGCACCCAGTGGTGGATCTCGATGGACAGCAGGGGCCGGCCCGGGTCCTTCGGATCGCGGGCCATGGACAGCAGCGAGATGTAGCGGGCGAGGGCGTCGGAGGCCTCCTTGGGCCGCTGCTGGACGGCCATGCCCCAGTGGTACGCGTACCGGGGCAGCCCTTCGAGTACGTCGGCGAGGGTACGGGGGCGGTCGTCCAGGATTTCCAGTACGGCGGCGGTCAGCCGGTGGCTGCGCAGCCGCTCCCCCAATTGTTGCGGGGCGAGTCCGCTCTCGTGGGTGAAGGCGGCCATCAGTCGGCCGGCGGCGTCTTCGTCGCGGGTGGGGTCGCCGTGTTCGAGCACATCGTGCGGGGAGGGGAAGGGCAGCGAGAAGTCGGTCTCGCCCGCGAAGTCCTTGATGCTCTGACGGTCCTCAGCCACGACCGCGTCGGCGGGGAACCTCGGGGAAGGAGGACAAGCTCATGAAGCTCCCGGTTGGCACGGACGATCTTGGTTGTGAAACCCGTCTACCAGGAACTTCATCAGTTCGTATAGCCCACCAACGGCCGGCCCATGCCGTCCGGCCCGAACGGGCTCCTTGATACGTTGCCATGTGCACGGACCTTCTGATCGCGCATACCGGGGGAGCTGGCTGACGCATGGCATGGGACGAGTGGGAACAGGCGAAGGCCGAGGTTGCGGCGAACGGCAGCACGGTGCAGATGCAACTGAACCAGGCGGCTGCCTCCGGTGGCGGTGGCGGTGGCGGTCAGAAGGATCTGGTGGTCCACAACGACCAGCTGGGGAAACTCGGCAACCTGGCTTACACGCTGCGGGAGGGTCTGCGCGTGGACGCGGATCATGCCCGTCAGAGCACCTTCGACGCCTCCATCGAGCTCTTCAATGACGGTCTGGACATGGGTTCCGCCCTCACGGAACTGCACGACGCGTGGAACACCCAGGTCGGCACGCTCAAGGAAGCATGTGCGCACATCTCCAACCACCTCGACTACTCGCGGGCACAGCACGCCAAGGACGAGGTGCAGATCGCGACCGAGATGCGGGATGTGGCGGGGAAGTCCATGACCCAGTCGCGCATACAGGACTACTGGAAGTAGAAGGGGGAGCAGCATGCTGAAGGTCTCGGAACTGCTCAACCTGCGCCTCGGGAAGCTGCAGTCGGCGGTGACCGACTGGGGGCAGATGGTCTCCAAGCTCCAGTCCCTGGCCACGGGCGAAGGCTCCGCGGGCACTGGTGGCGTGAATGCCTCGGAGCTCAGGGTGCAGGCGGAAAACGCCGAATGGGAAGGACTGAACGCCAGTGTGACGCGGCAGTTCGTCACCAAGACCGCGGCGGAGTTCGCCGATGTGGTGACCGAGGCGCGCAGCGTGCACAAGATCCTGCAGGACTCCCACGACGATCTCAAGAAGCACAAGGAAGACCTTCAGACCACCATCGACCGGTGGGCGAAGCACAACGTGCATATCAACGAGAACGGCGGGGCGGTCAGCTCCGTGCCGTCCGGAGCGGCGGCCGGCACGGCGAAGATCGAGCCGGCGACCCAGGAGGAGGTCGACAGGGCTGCCCCCGAGGTGGGCCGGATCCTGTCGGCGGCGGACGAGATCGACAGGATCGCCGCACGTGCGCTGCGTAAACACGCGGCGAGGAAGTACAACTTCAGCGAGACCGGCTACAAGGGCCTGGCGGACGCGGACCGCAAGCAGGGCATCGAGGACGCGGATGCGATGCTGAAGCTCGCGGCCAAGGCCGACGGGATGACCGACGCGCAGCTGAAGCACTTCAACGAGGTCGCCAAGTACCAACGGGACAATCCGGCTTTCGCCGAACGTTTCGCGACGAAGCTGAGGCCGGAGGGCACGCTTGAGTTCTGGCGCAGCCTTGCCGATCCCGGCCACGGTGACGCCCCGACCGGGAACCGCGCGAAGATCCTGGCCACGATGCAGGACAATCTCGGCCTGACGCTGGCCACCGCGTCACGCTCCGACTCGCCTGCCATGCAGGAATGGAAGGACGGGATCATCGCCGCGGGCGATGACCGGATCAAGCACCCGGGGATCATGAGCGCGCCGTACGGATACCAGGTCATGAGCAGTCTGATGACCAAGGGGAAGTGGGACGGTGCCTTCCTCAACAACTACGGCGACAGTTTGATCGCGTTCGAACGCAGCAACAAGCAGGCCGGCCCGGACTGGCTCTGGGGCAACCCGGGCCACACGGCACAGCTCGACTACCCCCCGAACACGAACAAGCCGGACAACGACCCGGTCGCCGGGTTCATGGAGGCGCTGGGACACAACCCCGAGGCTTCCCTGGACTTCTTCAACGGATCGTCCGGCACGGGTGCGAAGGACGACCTGGACACGGTCAGCAACTGGGATTATCTGGTCGACAAAGACAGCAAGGACGCCCGCACCTGGCCGCTCGACGACGACGGCAAGACGACCGGCTACACGAACCTCGGGCACGCCCTGGAGTCGGCAACCCTCGGGTACGCGTACGATGACTCGCCGCCCTCGATTCCAGAGCTGGGCTCCGAGGCGCAGAACGCGGCGCGCGACGAGCGGACCGAGCTCATGGAGAAGGTCGTCGACCATTACAAGACCGCCGACGCGATCGAGAAGCAGGACGGAATCCGCGACAGCCTGACCAACATGGCGGCAGGCCACATCGACAGTTTGAACTACTCCATGGACAACATGGGCGGTAGTGGCGATCTCGTGGATCGAGACGGGCTGTTCGGGAAGGAGGCCCATCGTCTCCGCGATTTCGGCGAGACGGGCAGCATGCAGTTCATGCGGGCCCTGGGAGCCGACGAGGATTCGCACGCGACCCTCTCCGTGGCCCAACAGGTTTATGGGTCGAGCCTCATGACGGCTCAAGGCGACGACAGCGACTCCGCTGTCGCGGCCGGCCTGCACAGTGTCAAGATGCACGGCATGCTGGACGAATCCCGTATCGAGGCCATAGGCAAGGAATTCGGGGACGACAAGACCGAACGCAACTTGAAGCTGGAACAGCAGGGCGCCTGGCGCGACTTCGCCGCCGAGGCCACGATCGGCGTTGCGGTGGGTGCCGCGACGGCGGCGATAGTTCCTGCTGGACCGGTAGCCGTGGTTGCTGTTCCTCTGGCCATCGAGACCATCGGCGGCGCTGCCAACACACAATTCGGCAACGAAACCATGCAGTGGCTCAAGGACCACGAGTTCGAGAACCACGACGAAGCAGCCCAGGGCATCGACAAGGCCAAGGCTGAAGGGCGGCAGAACGCGATGGGGCCCCTCCTCAACTACGTGGAGGCACACAATATGGAGAGTGGTGAGGTCCGCACGCTGATGGGGACGGCCGAGGACACGTACAACAGGGGCGGACGGCTCAGCGACACCGACGACGCCCGGGGGTGGTGACCGATGAGGAATCGTGTCTGCATTCTCCTGCTGTGTTCCTTGGCTCTCGGGGCGAGCGCCTGCTCGGAAACGACAAACGATACGGACGCGGATACGGCCGCCGCACAGCGCGGGACATGCGAGGAGCTCTTCGGTGAGTCAGGGCTGAAAGAGATCGACCGCGGGATCGAAGGATCCGCCGAACTGCGTTTCAAAAGCCCGGCCTCCCTGGCCGAGGCCCGTACGCGCCACCTCGATCAAGTCCGGAAGTGGACTCCCGAGAGTAAACTCACCCCGTACGTCGAGTCGAATGTTTGCATGATCCGGACGAATGCCTCCACGGGAATGCAAATCGGCCTCACATACGAACCGTCCCTCTTCCCTTTCGACACCTCTTTCGAAAAAGAAACCAAGAACGGAATCATTCCGGAGCCGCACCTGACGGAGGTAAATCTGGATGTGAAGCTCGTTCACGGTATCGATAAATACAGAGAAGCCAGATACCAGGTCTACGTGCGGTGCAGGATACCAAGCACCCCGGCAGGGCAGGAGCGCGAAGTTCCCCTGATGGGCGAGCTGACCGACACGCTCACCGACAGCGTGAGCCTTCGAGGCCATCTCTCGCTCCTGCTGCACTCGGCCCGCGTCATGGCGAACACGCTCGACTGCCAGAACAAGCCCGTCGTGCCCAGCATGCTGCCCGCTTCGGTAGGGGTCTCCTGAGGAAGACCACTGACGATCTAGCTAGTGTCACCGTTGCCGTCGCAGTGGCCGTCACCGTCTGCGCTGTGGGCGAGTTGACCACAGTCGGCAGGCCGAAGAAGCCGAACAGCAAACCGGCCACGGCCGCGAAGGCCGAGATCAGCGCCGCAAGGTCGGAGTCCGGCAACAACACCATCCAGGCGAACGTAGACAGCCCTGGGGCACAAAACGGGATGCAACAGGAGCATGAGCAGCGGGGGCAGCTCAGCTGTCACCAACTGGTCCAGAGGCTGCGTGCGGATGCCGCGCACGTGCCGCAGGAGCAGGCCGACAGCGCACAGAGTCACGCGGACGCCCTCGAGGCCGCACTGGCCGTCGACGACGAGCGTGCCCGCGAAGTCGCGGTGGGGCGTATCGAGACCCTGCGGGCCACCTGTTCCGCGGCTTCCGGTCACTCGTGTGACGGCGGCCGTACACGTGGAGCGCCGGAATGCCGCAGGTTCTTCGTCTGCTGGTGGTACAGGTCATACGCGGGCCCATACCAGACTGAACTCTTTTCTTGAATTTCAGAGCATGATGAGCAGACGCGTCTTCGGCTTGAGCTTTCTGTTCACCGAACGACTCTGCACGTACACCTCCAACTTGGGATTGTTCCCCGCCTTCACGGAGACGGTCCCCTGGATACCCGTACCGAACAGAAGGCTGCGCGCCGCGTCGCCCGTATAGGCGCGATCGGTGTCCTTCTCGACCACGACGACTTCCTTGTTCGGCTGAACCTGAGCCCGGGTGCCCAGCTGGTAGTAACACGAACCGCGTTCGTACGTCACGCCCGGATGCGAATCAACGAAGGGTCGAATCTCGACCTCCTTGTCGACCTTCAGGAGCCGATACTTGTCGGCCGGAATCGGATCGAGGTTCGCCCGCACCTCGTCAACCGATATGTCCTGGCCGACGGCGAACAGGTTCTTCGTGCCGCGCACGCCCTGCTCACGGCCCCGGAGGAAGCTGGTGGCGGCAGCGCGCACAGTGCCGATCGCCTCCTCGACACCCTCCTGGGAATCCGCATCCCAGATGGCGATGTTTCCGGCCGGGAAACCGTAGTTCTGGGCGGTGCGCTTCGCCAGGGAGTTCGGAACGAGGATCGCGGACGTCCAGTGGCCCGGAAGCCCGCCCATCTTCGCCGCGATCTTGTCGAGCCAGGGGCCGAGAATGGCCATGTCGCCGTCGTGCCGCCTGTCGCCGCCGGAGGCGTTCTCCTCGCCGTCCGTCACCACGATCTGGAGGAAGCTGTGCTCGCCGTATTCCTCCCAGATATGACCCAGGTCGTCCAGGGACTTCAGAGAAGCCTCGATGAGGGCCGTAGCGCCATTGTTGACCTTGTACAGACCCCGCATGGACGGCAGATGCTTCACGTCCATGTCCCAGACCAGGTTCTCCACCTTGTGGTCGAAGGAGTAGAGGCTGATCCGGGTCTCATGGCCGAGGCTGTCCGACTCAGCCTTCAGACCCGCCACGAACTCGTCCACGACGCGTATGAGCTGACTCTGGTGCTGACGCATGGAACCCGAACAGTCCACTACCAGCGCGACGTGATTCACCTTGTGCTGGATCTTGTTGGCGGACACGTTTGTGCTCCTTCTCCGAGGCTCCCCGAGTGATGCTTGAACCCTATGGGGAGGCACTGACACCGGCGTTTGACGCACGATCACCTGCCTGCACCTGGCGACGTGCTCGGCACCCAGGAGACGCCTGCGGGCGGGGTCGGATCAGCGTGGTGCGGCCCGTCAGCACATACGGCCCAAGGCAGAGCGTGGCCAAGCCGCACGGACCGTCGAAGGTCCGCAAGGTTCTTCCCTCGTTCGCGTGCCACGCCCTGACCGGAACACCGAACGAGGGGTGTGGGACGGCGAGCGCTCACCGTCGCTGCCAGCTCTCGGAGCCGCGTTTGACGGCGTAGCAGCACAAGCGGGTGCCGTAGAGGTCGAGGGCATCGTCGGGGTCCGTCTCGTAGTGGTCGGCGATCTCCGCCCACCGGTCCCAGCCGTAGAGGCGGGCGCGGCGGCGGTCGTCGTCGGTGCGCTGGGGTTCGCGGAACTCCGGTGTGGTGGAGCGTTGTTGGAGCCATGCCTGCCATGCGGGGTTGGCGGTGGGTCCGGTGGTGTGCGGGTGGGCGTCTCCCCTGAGAGTCTCCGGCGAGGGCGCCGCTGCTGCCCGGTCGCGGAGTTGCGCGGTGATGTAGGCGGCGGGCTGTGCCGGGCTCCAGTCGAGCCACCAGGAGGTGAGTTCGGCGGCGATGTTGTGGGCGTCGAGCCCCTGGTCGATCAACGGCCGCAGCGCGTATGCGAGGCGGCGCAGGCCTTCACTCTGGGTCCATCCGATGCGCGGCCGGACCTGTCCGGCGATCCGGATGTCCTGAGCGACTTGTCGTGGGCTTCGCAGCGTCGAGCTTCTGGGGTGGGAGGTGGTCCGGGGCCTCGCGCGCTTGCGCGGGGTGTCTTTACACCTCTCCCCCACCTCAGCTGTACGAACGCGGGGATGTGCGCCAAGAGATTGGGGCTCGCGCACCCGGCAACCCGGCACGACCGCAGCCGAGTTGCCCACAGGGCGTTCCTCCGTCCCGACGACCCGGGCCGTGAACCCTTCACCGTCGATCCGGTTGCCATGCACCCGGTCGTAGACCGCGGGGATCGTGGCCGCATAGACCGTCGCCGTACCAGCGTACGGGCGCCCGGGAAGCCGCAGGTTGCACCGCGATCCGTGCCGCACCCAGACCAGCGCACCCAACTCCCGCAGATAGCCGACATGGCGCTTGACCGTCGCCCTCGACAGAGCGCACCGCGCGGCCGTTCCGTCGAGGTCGTACAGGACGGTCCCGGCGACGTAGTCCATACGCCCGGCCAGATCCCGCGCGACACGTAACGTCGCTTCCCCCGCGCGTGGATGGAGCCCGGCCTCCTCGACCAGCCACACCACAGCCCGCAGCCACGCCCGGGGCTGCGCATGCCGGGCAGCCGTCGCAGACACCTCCTGCCCGCAACTGTGATCGCCCTTATGGCGGCACTTGCGTTACTTCTTTTCGCCAGAGCCCACAGCCGAGGACGGGCTCTGAGGACGCGCGGGATACGGGTCTCGTCGGTGTGCGTGAACAAGGCGAACGGCCCAGCGAGACCGCCCGCCTCCTGGTACGGCACACCACACAGGCTGGGCAGGTTCTCCATTTCCGCGTCGGCCCGTTCGTCTACCCGCCCGCCCAAATCGGCGGCCGGGTCGATGTGATCTACGATCCGCGGGACCCGACCAACGCGGAAACCCCGGAGGACGTCCCGAGCGGGAAATTCTGGCTGGCGCTCACGGCGCTGTCCGCCGGAGCCTTCCTCCTCTGCCTGACCGTCATCCTTCTCACCTTCTGAACGCTGCGCGGCCTGAACTCTGTGCGGCATCAAGCCTTTCCGCATGAGCCCAAATCTGATTTGCTACGATCCATGCATGATCTGGGAACTGTTGCGGCATATGCCGAAATTTGCATTGGCCTCGGTGCCATAGTCTGGGCCGTATTGATGGCCCGGAGCTGCCTGCAGGAACACCGAAGGAGTGTGACCGTCGAAGTCGAGATTCTCGGCAGCCTAGAACTCGCAGCCGGGCTCTCCTACCAATTTTCGCCAACTGCGGGACGGATCGAGAGTCCGGGGTCGGAACCACGCTGGAAGGCAGCCACTCCACATAAGTTCGGGAACCGACAATTCACCAAGGGTGAAATCGTCGTGATTGACTACGACCCCGGATACGCGTCTTCCTTCTACCCTGCGGGGCAGTATCCTCGCTTTCGGCTTTGGCCGATTTTCCTGGCTGCGGCCGCCATCGGAGGAATGACCATCACCTTCGGAACAATCAACCTGCTGTAGCGCCACAGAAGCAGCCGAACGCGGTGTCACATGAAGAACGTGCCGAGTACTACAGCCGCAGATCTTCCCCGCCGTGATCGTGACTGATCACTTCACGTCCCGACGGCCACCTGACTCACGCGGTGCGACAGTTGGAGCGGGCTCGCTCGGCGGTCTGGCGATCGCGATTGACCAGTTCTGGCCGTCGTATCAAGATCTGCGGCTGTGGTATTAGGGGTCGGCTCCCTTCCCCGGAATCCAAACCCTGAGTGAACATACGTACGGCGACGGCCGATTGACGAGCCCGGGAGCGGCTGTTCGCACGTGGGGCGATGCGACCTGGACATGTACCGGTGCGCCAGATCGACGGGTCGTACGCTGAGCCAGCGCACGAGTGCGGAGAGTGGGCGTTACTCGTAGCGACGCGTGACCATGGGTGGGTTGGCGGGAGAGCGTATGCGGAGGTGGGCGGGTTGGATGAGGCGGTGAGCGCAGGTGGTGCCTGTGGGGGGACGGCGGGCGGCAACGGCGGTGCGGAGCCGGAGGGTTCGGACAGCCTGAAGGCGTTCGGGGAGGTCGTGAAGGCGTTCCGGGCGCGGGCTCGGCTGACGCAGGAACAGTTCGCGACGCAGGTGCAGTACTCGGTGCCGACCGTCGGCTCGATCGAGCAGGGGCGCCGGCTTCCGTCGGCGGAGTTCGTGGACCGCGCGGAAGAGGTCCTGGACGCGTTCGGGGCGCTGCGGGGTGCGGCGCGGCATCTGTCGCGGCGGCCGGGGCTGGCGAGCTGGTTCCGACAGTGGGCGAAGTTGGAGCAGGAGGCGGTCAGCCTCTACACGTACGAATGCCGGTTGATTCCGGGGCTGTTGCAGACGGAGGCGTACGCGCGACGGCTGTTCGTCAACCAGTTGCCGCCGTTGGGTGACGAACAGATCGAGGTCCAGTTGACGGCTCGGCTGGAGCGGCAGCGGTTACTGCGGGAGCGGCCGAATACTGCCTACAGCTTCATTCTGGAGGAGCACCTCTTCCTGCGGCGCACGGGTGGGCCGGAAGTCACGGCGAAGCTCATCGATCACGTGTTGCGCCTCGCGAAACTACGAAACATCGAGATCCAGGTCATGCCCCTGGCGCGGGAGGATCACGCGGGGCTGCACGGTCCAATGCAACTGCTGGAGACCCCGGATAATCGCTGGCTCAGCTACTGTGAGGGCCAGGAAAGCGGCCAGCTCACCCCCGATTCCAAAGTGGTCAGTACGCTCCAGATGCGGTATGCCAGGATGCGGTCACAGGCTCTCTCACTGGAGGACTCCCTGGGCCTGTTGCGGCAGATGCGAGGAGCGGTATGAACACCACAGAGCTGACTTGGTTCAAGAGCAGCTACAGCAGCGGATCGGGCGACAGTTGCGTCGAGGTGGCGATGGCTTTCGAGGCCATCCGTATCAGGGACTCGAAGGTCGAGGATGGCCCGCAGTTGGCCGTCACATCCACGTCGTGGACACACTTTCTCTCGTACGCGGCCCAGGTCTGATGGAGCGCCCCGTGCCGGTTCGAGTCCGGCTCCGGGGCGCTCCCCTCAGGCGTCCTTCATCCGCTGGGTGAAGTAGGCGTGCGCTGCACGCATCTCGACTTCGCGGTCGGCCTTGTAGAAGGGCGCGGTGTAGCCCTCGGGGGTCACCTCAGGACCTCCCCAAGTAGGGAGAGCCGCCGGTCGGCGGCTGAGATTTATGCCGGGCCCGGTGGTGAGCCACGCAGGGTGGCCAGGCGGCGCCGGTATTCCTCCTCGTCGATCTCGCCGCGCGCATACCGCTCGGCGAGGATCTGCTCAGGGCCGCCCGGCGGGGGCGTCTTGTGCCAGGCGGGGTTCTCGCTGCTGGGCTGGGTGGGGCGGGCCAGAGCCCGGTAGAGCAAGACGCCGACGACGATGATCAACGCCCAGAACAGTAGCGTGCCAATCGTCATCACGAACCAGCCCCAGCCGCTCATGCCGTGGTCGTACCAGAACATCATTTGCACGTCACTTCCCCAGGTCGTCCCGCGTAGGGGGACTGACGGGACAAACTCCTTCGCCATCCATCGTCGCTCGCCGTGGGGCCGGCAGCGAAGGGCCGGACGGCTCGGCCCCCAGGGCAATCGGGCCCGCCTTCGCCAGGCGATGCAGGCTGGAGGTGAAGGCGGTTTCCGGCCAGCCACAGGAGGCCCGTGACGGGTTCGCCGACATCGTCGTGGCCATTGGTGCGGCGGGGCCGATCGCGGCGCTGGGGTGGTTCTTCTTCGGCCCCCGCAAGGCCCGGCACCACAGCCATTGAGGGCGGGGTGCAGCAGGCCGAGATCACCGTGCGGGGCGGCTGCACAGCATACCCCTTGGGGGTATTCGACGGGTCGGACTTGGCTCGGTGGCGGCGTGCAGCTTGCGGTGTGCGGCCATCGGCCGGGTGGGGACCCCGACTACTTCGTGGCCGGCCAGCAGGCTGTCGGCCAGGCGGCGGGCGAAGCCGCGGCCGTCCTCGATGGCCCAGGTGAGCGGAGCGGTCAGTCAGCCTCGTCGGCGCGACAGAGCCGTTGTCGCCACTGAATTGTGCACTGTGAAGGCAATCGTGCCCGGCAGAAAGCGGTCGTCCGACCACAGCAACGGTCTGCCCGACTGGTCCGTGGCCCGCCGCCGCTCTCGCATCAGCGGCACGTCCGGGGAGCAGCCGAGCAGGCGCGCATCGTCGGCCTCGGCGTAGACGAGGTCAATGGTGTGTTCTGTGTCCGCAAACACCACTCCCTCCTCCGTCAGCAGCTCGGTGTGTGAAATCGCATGGGGCTCAAGGCGGGCGATCATGGCGCCGATGTGCTCAGGGTAGAGGGTCCGCTCGATCATGATCGGGACACGCGACAGCGTCCGCAGCCGCAGCACCCGGTATATCTGCGATTCGGACGCGAGGCTGAGTTGCTCGCACTCCAACGGGTTGGCCAGACAACTTTTGATGTCGATCGTGCGGCCTCCCGGCTCTTCTCCGAGCGAGCGCGCCCAGCGGGTGAAGCTCAGCAGTTCGAAGAAGCTCTGGGTACGTGCGGTGCCGAGCACGACCCGCCGCGTGCCACGTCGGGATGTGACCAGGCCGTTGGCGCGCAGCACCGCCAACGCCTGACGGACGGTGCCGCGTGACACGCCGTACTGCTGGGCGAGTTTTTCCTCGCTGGGCAGCCGGCCGTCCGAGCCGAAGGCACCAGCAGCTATGGCCTCACGCAGGCTGGCCGCCAACGATCGATACCGGGCTTCGGTGGTGCCGCCCCCCGCAACTGCCATGTCGTTCCCCTTCCCTCAGCCGCCCATCGACGCTCCGACTTGACCCTATCCGCTCCCCGAGCCCGGCTCACCGGCCAGGCGCTCTCGTTGCGTGACCCGTGATCTCTTCCCGAGAAGCTCCCCGGCCCGTGCATCGGCGTTTACCTCCCGTACACAGCCCTCCGAGGTAATGAGTCAAGTTGTACAGCCAACTTCACCTCTTCCCAGGAGAACCCTGTGAAACTGCACCGCGCCCGCTTTGCGGGCCTTGTCTGCTCCGTCGTCGTGGCCGCGCTCGGGCTCAGTGCATGCGGCTTGACCAGTGGAAATGAGGCCAGTGGCAGCGGTGGCAAGGCCGCGACCGCCACTTCGGCAAAGGACTTCGGCGGCATGGACGCCCTTGTCGCTGCCGCGAAGAAGGAGGGCAAGTTGAACGCCATCGCCCTTCCCCGTGACTGGGCGAACTACGGCGAGATCATCGACGCCTTCGAGAAGAAGTACGGGATCAAGGTCGAGGTCGAGAATCCCGATGCCTCCAGCCAGGACGAGATCAACGCGGCGACCTCCCGCAGGGGCCAGGACCGGTCTCCGGACGTCATCGACGTGGGCAGTGCCTTCGCCATCAGCGCGGCCGAGCAGAACGTGTTGGCGCCGTACCGGGTCAGCGCGTTCAACCAGATCCCGAAGGCGCAGAAGGACGCCCAGGCTCGCTGGTACAACGACTTCGGCGGCTATGTCTCCATCGGTTGCGACGCGGCCCGCGTCAAGAAGTGTCCAAAGACCTTCGCCGACCTGCTCGATCCTCAGTACAAGGGTCAGATCGCGCTGACCGGCAACCCGGCGAAGTCCGGCTCGGCCTTCGGCGCCGTGTACGCCTCGGCACTCGCCCGCAAGGGTTCCTTCGACGACATCAAGCCCGGCCTGGACTTCTTCGCCCACCTGAAGAAGGCCGGCAACTTCAATCCTGTCGAGTCGAGCCCTGCGACCATTCAGAAGGGCGAGACGCCGATCAGCATCACCTGGGACTACCTCAACACCGGGTACGCGGACGATCTCCGCGCCAAGGGCGTCGACTGGAAGGTGAGCATCCCGTCCGACGGCGTGTACTCCGAGTACTATTCGCAGGCGATTGTGAAGTGGGCACCGCACCCGGCTGCGGCCCGCCTGTGGCAGGAGTTCCTGTACAGCCCTGAGGGTCAGAACCTGTGGCTCAAGGGCCACGCCCGGCCGGTGCTGATGCCCGAGATGCGGAAGTCCGGGACTCTCGACGCGACCTTCGCCGCCAAACTGCCGCGGACACCTGGCAATGGCATGGTCGCCTTCCCGACCGAGGGTCAGATCAGCAAGGCCAAGCAGGCCGTCGTCCAGGGCTGGGCCCAGGCAGTCGCCGGATGAGCGCCATCCAGACGGCCGGGGGTGGCAACCGGACCCGCTCCTCCGGGCGCAGAGCCGGACTCGGGTCGGCCCGGCCGCGCATTCCGCGCTCGGCGGGGTGGCTCGGTGCCGCGCCGCTGCTCGTATTCACCACCGTGGTGTTCGGTCTGGTTCTCGGGACGATGGTCTTCGGCGCTTTCACGACACCCGAGTCCGCGCCGGGAGGGGCCCGCCTCACCGGAGCGAACATGAGTTCCTCGCTGCAGGGCCCCTACCTGACCGCGTTGCTCGGCAGCGTCAAGCTCTCCGCCGCCTCCGCGTTGATCGCCGCCGTCGTCGGCCTGCCGATCGCCCAGGTGATCGTGACCTCGCGATTCCGCGCCCTGCGCGAGGCGGTCCTGGCCGGGTCGGGCGTACTGGCGAACTTCGGCGGTGTGCCGCTCGCGTTCGCGTTCGTGGCCACACTCGGCAACGCCGGCGTCCTGACGAGCCGATTCCACCTGCTCAGCCATGGCTGGAGCTTGTACAGCTTCTGGGGTCTGACCTTGGTCTACCTTTACTTCCTGGTGCCGCTCATGGTGCTCACGCTCACCCCGGCTCTGGAGGGGCTGCGACGGCAGTGGCGGGAAGCCGCCCGCAACAACGGCGCGAACGCCTTCCAGTACTGGACGCGTGTCGCGCTGCCGATCCTCATGCCATCGCTGCTCGGCGGCTATGTGCTGCTGTTCGGCACCGCGTTCAGCGCTTACGCGACCGCCGCAGCAATGGTCGGCAGCTCGGTACCGCTGGTCACCATGCAGATCGCGGACGCGTTGTCCGGGAACGTCCTGGTCGGCCAGGGCAACATCGCACTCGCGCTCGGTGTCGACATGGTGCTGGTCGCGGGGCTCGTCACGGCCGTTCAGCTGCCGCTGCAGCGCAGGAGCGCGCGATGGCTCGCCTGAGCACGCTCCGCTATGGGCGCGCCGCAGTGTTGTTGCTCACCGGTGCGTACTTCCTCGTCCCGCTCGCATGTGCCGTCGCCTTCAGCATCGGCGCCGGCGTCCCGGGTCAGCGCATCGGCTTCGAGGCCTACACCGGCATCTTCACTGCCGGCGGCTTCACCGAAAGTCTGGCTCTGACCCTGAAGCTGGCCATCGCAACCATCGCGCTCGTTCTGGGTCTGCTCGTGCCCGCTCTGGTCACGGTCCGGCTGGCCGCACCACGCCTGCGCACACTCGTCGAGATCGTGTGTCTGCTGCCGCTGGTCGTACCTGCCGTTGCCCTTGTCGCCGGATTCAGCGAGGTGTTGCGCTGGGGATCGGATCATTTCGTCGGCACGCCGCTCTTCCAAGCCCTGGTCGCACTCCAGAATCCGCAATTCCCCCTCGTCCTGGTTCTCGCGTACACGCTGATGGCGCTGCCGCTGGCGTACCGCACGCTCGACACCGGGCTCGCAGCCATCGACCTGCGTGTGCTCGTCGAGGCCGCTCGGGCCTGCGGGGCGCCATGGCCGCGCACCCTCCTGCATGTCGTTCTGCCCAACCTGCGCGGAGCGCTGCTCAACACGGCGTTCCTCACCCTGGCGCTGGTGCTCGGTGAGTACACCGTCGCCGCGATCCTCGGCTACCAGCCCTTCGCCGTGTGGATCCTCGCCATCAGCGGATCACAGGCCCAGATGTCGGTGGCCGTGTCGATGATGGGCCTGCTCGTCACCTGGGTGCTGCTGTTGACCATCGCCACAGCCGGACGCGCTCGCCGTCCCAAGGAGACCTCATGACCGACCTGATGACCGATCCCGAAACCATCAGCCGGACGCGGACCGGCGCCACCGTCGAGTTCCGCGGGCTGCATCGTTCCTTCGGCGCCACGACGGCGCTGGACGGTCTGGACCTCACGGTCGAGCCGGGCGAGCTCGTGGCGCTGCTCGGCCCGTCCGGTTGCGGCAAGACCACCGCACTGCGGACCCTGGCCGGATTCGAGCGGCCCGACTCGGGCAAGGTGCTCGTGGACGGCGAGGACATCACGGGCGTCCCCGCGCACCGCCGCGACGCGGGCATGGTGTTCCAGTCCTACAGCCTCTTTCCCCACCTGACTGCCATCGACAATGTCGCCTTCGGGTTGCGGATGAGCGGCATCGGCAGAGCCGCTCGGCGGGCTCGCGCCGCCGAACTCCTGGAGCTGGTCGGACTGGCGCAGCACGCCGGCCGCTTTCCGCATCAGATGTCCGGAGGTCAGCAGCAGCGGATCGCCCTGGCGCGGGCTCTGGCACTGCGGCCACGCGTACTGCTGCTCGACGAGCCGCTGTCGGCGCTCGACGCACAGGTACGGCAGACGCTCCGTGAGGAGATCCGCCGCCTCCAGCAGCAACTAGGCATCACCACCCTGTTCGTGACACATGATCAGGAGGAGGCCCTCTCCATGGCCGACCGGGTCGCGGTGATGCGTGCCGGGAAACTGGAGCAGTGCGCGCCTCCGGCAGCGCTGTACGAGCGTCCGGCGACCGCGTTCGTCGCTGAGTTCGTGGGTGTGATGAGCCGGATCCCGGCCCGGGCCGGAGCGGACGACGGGACCGTGGACGTGTTCGGCCGCACGCTGCCGGTCAACGGGACGCTGCCCGGCGCCGCCGAGGTCGCCGGTGGAACGGGTGAAGTGGACGTACTGGTACGGCCGGAGGCGGTCGAGGTCACCGCGGACGGGAAGGGCACGTCCCAGATCCTGGGGGCAACGTTCCTGGGCGCGACGACGCGGCTGACCGTGCGGCTGGCCAACGGCGGCGAGGTGATGGCCGATGTGCCGACTCACGCCATGACCACGCTCCCGGTCGGTGCGGCGGTGACGCTGGGGCTGCCGGACCGACCAGTGCTCGTGGACCGCCGCCGCCGGGGAAACGGCGGCGGCGACAGGGGCTGACGGCTCCCGCCGACGCTCGACCGGACGACGCTGTCGGCCCAGATCAACCCGCCCGACGCCCGGCAACCGAAGCGGGGATCCTGCACATCCGCCCGTTCCCCGCATTACCGGAGAAACTCGCCTTGAACCATCGCATCGCAGCACCCGGCCTTCCCGCCGCTGTCCTGTTCGACATGGACGGCACACTCGTCGACACCGAGCGGCTGTGGTGGGCCGCGGTGGAAGAGGTCGCCGACAGGATCGGGCGGCCACTGACCGACGCGGACATGCCACATGTGCTGGGTCGACCGGCCGCGCACACCGCCGCTCACCTGCACTGCACCGGCGGCCCGGCGGCCCCCGGACTCAGCACGCTCGCCACCGAGCTGGATGCTGCTTTCGCCGCCCGCGTCGCCCGCGAGGTCGTCCCGCGCCCGGGCGTACTGCGCCTGCTGGACGAACTGGCCGCGGCCGGCGTGCCTGCGGCGATCGTCTCCGCTTCGCCGCGCCATGTAGTCGACCTGGTACGCAAGGCGCTGGGCGAGGACCTGTTCGCTGTGACTCTCGCAGTTGAGGACACCTTCCGCACGAAGCCGGCGCCTGACCCGTACCTCGCCGCGGCTGCCGCCCTGGGCGTCGAACCGCACGCGTGCGTGGTCGTCGAGGACACGCCCACGGGTGTCGCCTCGGCCGAGGCAGCCGGGTGCGCGGTGCTGGCCGTGCCCTCCACCGTACCGATCCGGCCCGCAGCCAACCGGACCGTCCTCGACTCCCTGGAGCGTGCCGACCTGGCCCTGCTCGCCTTCCTTCTTACGTCAGCGGAAAGGAACTAACGCCATGGACGACGTCCGCCACGTCGTGATCCTGATGCAGGAGAATCGCAGTTTCGACCACTACTTCGGCACGCTGAACGGCGTGCGCGGGTTCGACGACCGCCAGGCGCTGACGTTCCCGAACGGCGACAGCGTCTTCCGCCAGCCCGCCCTTGCCCGGCCCGACGACGGGTTCCTGCTGCCTTACCGTATGGACTCCACGAAGTTCAACGCGCAGAATGCGGACGGCCTGCCACACGACTGGGAGAGCGGTCACGAGGCCATCAACAACGGCGCGATGAACCGCTGGACGTCCGCCAAGGGTGAGCAGAGCATGGGCTACCTCACCCGTGAGGACATCCCCTACCAGTACGCGCTGGCCGACGCCTTCACGCTGGGCGACGCGTACTTCTGCTCACTGGCCGGGCCCACCAGCCCCAACCGCCTCTACCTGTGGACCGGCACGGTCGGCCCGGGCCGCGACGGCACGACGGGCCCGTGGATCGACAACACACCGCTGCCCGAAAGCCCGGTCTGCGACTGGACCACGTACGCGGAGCGTTTGTCGGCCGCCGACGTCACCTGGCGCGTTTACCACACCCCTGGCCTGGACGAGCGCTACGGCAACTACGAGGACAACGCCCTTGAGTACTTCGGCCAGTTCCACAACTTCGACAAGGACGACCCGCGTTACATCAACGCGATGACGAAGTGGGACCTGTCGGCGTTCGATGCGCACTGCAAGGACGGCACCTTGCCGACGGTGTCCTGGCTGGTCTCGCCCTACCTGTTCTGCGAGCATCCGACCGCCAGCCCCGCCTATGGCGCGCGTTGGGTGAACACCGCTCTCCAATCGCTGTTCGCGAACCCGGAGGTGTGGCGGCACACGGTGTTCCTGGTGATGTACGACGAGAACGACGGCTACTTCGACCACGTCGTGCCGCCGCTCCCACCCGCGGGAACCCCTGACGAGTTCGTGGACGGGCAGCCGATCGGGCTGGGCAACCGCGTCCCGCTGTGGGTGATATCGCCGTGGTCGCGCGGCGGCTGGGTCAACTCGCAGGTCTTCGACCACACCTCCGTGCTGCGCTTCCTGGAGCTCGTCACCGGCGTGCGGGAGCCCAACATCTCGCAGTGGCGCAGAACCGTGTGCGGTGACCTCACCAGCTGCTTCGACTTCGCCCATCCCGACTTCTCGATCCCCGTACTGCCGGACACGCACGCACTTGTGAAGCAAGCCGATGCGGCGTTGGAGCTGCCGGCGGTAGAGCCCCCGGCGCCTGGCACACAGGTCATGCCCACCCAGGAGCCGGGTGGCGCGCGCCCGCGCCGGCCGCTGCCGTACCGCCCTTGGGCCGACATCGCCGTGGACCGCCCCACCGGCAAGGTCCTCTGCACTCTTGCCAACGAGGGAACGGCGGCCTTCCCCTTCACGGTGTTCCCGAACATCGCGCGGCCGTTCGCCGGAACGCCGTTCACCGTCGCGCCGCGCAGCACCGCCGCCTATGTGTGGGACGCAGTACGCACCGGCGGACGCTACGACTTCACGGTCCACGGCGCCGACGGCTTCGTCTGCCGCTTCGCGGGGACGGTGGCGGGGGCCGACCAGATCGACGCCGCTGTTCCTCGGGTGGCGGCGGTCCTGGGGAGCAGCGATCACAAGGCGTGGGTCGAGTTGCTGCTCGGCAATGACGGCGGGACCGCCGTATGCTTTACGGTCACCCCGAACGACTTCGGCGGCACGGCGCGCACTCAACTGGTCGGCCCGCGCGAGCGGGTCACCTTGCGATGGCCTGCGAACGGCGGGCGGTACGACATCACCATCACTGCTGACAGTGACACGGGCTTCGCCCAGCGATACGCGGGGACAGTGCACGCGGCGCCGAACGCGAGGATGGCTGCTGACTCCTGAGCCGTTGGGCTCAGGAGTCAGTAGCGTCCGTCCGCAGCAGCGAACCGCCCTCGTTCTCGCTCGGCGACTACGAGTGGATCCTCGCCTTCGAGGCCGACGAGCTGCACCGCATCGTCGACCTCATGCGCCACCTGCGCGGCTCCGAGGCGCGGCTTCACGTCCGCGAGGAGGTCCCCTTCTGCACCGGACGCCGAAAGCCGATCGCAGAGCTCGTCACCGCCCTTGCCTGAGCTGGCGCCCCTCGCAACGGACCCGCCCGGCCACCTGTGTGAAGAGGCGGCCGGGCGGGAGACACGCGCCGGGGCGCACTGGCTGGCCGTCAGGCGGGGTTGGACTGGGGTGTCAGGCCCGGCGCCGTACGCGGGGCGGCGCGCAGGCCCAGCGCGCCGAACGCCGCGCCGAGCAGCGCCCACAGCAGGGCGTGCGAGCCCAGAGGCAGCAGGCGGAACTCCCACAGGCACAGAGGATGCCGAGGCCCGATCCATCGCGGCGCGGGCTGCGGCGCACGTCGGCAAGGTCGGCGCGGGTGGGGAGAAGCGAGGTGACCCGGCCCGCCACGGACTGGGCGTACGAGGTCGTGCTCATCGGGCGGCGACCTCGGATTCCCGCAGCTCGGCCAAGAGCTCGTTCTGTCCCGCGAGCATCTCGGTGAGGATCCGCCGGGCCGCCTTCATCAGGTCGGCGACGTCCCCGCCCGCGAGCGCATACACGACCGTCGAGCCCTCACGCCGGGAACTGACGATGCCGGACCGGCGCAACACCGCGAGCTGCTGCGACAGCGCGGAGGGCTCCACCTCGATCGCCGCCAGCAGATCCCGTACCGGAGTCGGGCCCTCCTGCAGGAGCTCCAGCACCCGTATCCGTACGGGATGACCAAGCATCCGGAAGAACTCGGCCTTGGCCTGATACAGCGGAACCGACACGTAACCCTCTCCCCGACCCTCACACCCCCTGCGGGCGCACACACGACAGGCTGCCGTGCCGGCGGCCACCTGCGATACCGTGCGACAACCGCGGACACGACCCGCACACCATTTAACGAATTGCAGAATTTCGCAATTCAGCTAGTCGCCTCCTAGACTGCCCCGGTGACTGAAATGCTTCCCCCCTGCACCCAGTGCGCCAGCGCCTACACCTACGAGATGGGCGCGCTGCTGGTCTGCCCCGAGTGCGGGCACGAGTGGTCCCCCGCATCCACCGACGCCGCGGACGGCGGCAACACGGAGCGGGTCATCAAGGACGCAGTGGGCAACGTGCTCAGCGACGGCGACACGGTGACCGTCGTCAAGACGCTCAAGGTCAAGGGCAGCCCGTCCGGCATCAAGGCCGGCACCAAGGTCCGCAACATCCGCCTCGTCGAGGACGGCGTCGACGGCCACGACATCGACTGCAAGATCGACGGCTTCGGCCCCATGCAACTCAAGTCCAGCGTGGTCAAGAAAGCCTGACGCAGTGGCCGCGTAAAGGGTTGATCGCCTCCGGGGCATCCGTGGGCTGCGGTGCCGGCGCTACCCATCGTCTCCTGAGCATCGTGGTCGGCATCGCCCAGTCCCACAGCCTGGCTTCGGGCAGCCTCACGAATTCTGGGGCCCAGGAGGCTCTCCTCATCGCCTGCTACGTCCCGTTGCTGGCCTGGGCCCCGCTGCTGACGGTGTCGGCGATCGCGTACTACCAGCGCCGGACGGCCTTGCCTCCCCTGCCGGAGTGCGTGCGCGAGCACCACTGAGCGGCAAGCCCTGCGGCGCCACGGCAATCCGGCGCCACGGCGAAACTCCATATAGAGGTATTCGATGGACGAATGCGCCACGACCGGTTGATATCTAGGGTTTAACCCATGTCGACTGAACTGCGCCGGTCCGAAATCCCGGTTCCCCAGGAGGGAAACGAGAGGATTTCGCACACCGCAGTGGCCTGGTCCGGATGCCTATCGAGGTGGTCGACCGAGGAACGGACCGGCCCCCTCGAGGATGGAGTGGAATCCATGCAAGGACACGTGCCGCCGTTCGCGGTGATTTCCGGCGCCCAAGTGGAACGGGTGCTTTCCGGGAACGAGCAGCAGGTGACGGAACTGATCGAGGCCGCGTACCGGGCACACGGCGCGGGCGATACGGTGAATCCGCCTTCCTATTTCCTTCAGCTCCCCAACCGCCCCACCGCACGCATCATCGCCCTGCCCGCCTCGATCAACGGCGAGACCCAGGTGGACGGTCTCAAGTGGATCTCCAGCTTTCCCGAGAACGTTGCCGCGGGAATACCCCGGGCCTCGGCCCCGTACTGCTGCTCAACGACCAGGACACCGGATACCCGATCGCGTGTCTTGAATCCTCGATCATCAGCGCCGCCCGCACAGCGGCCTCGGCGGCCCTGGCAGCGGATGTCCTCACCCGGCGCCACGGTCGCCCGCGCCGAATCGGTTTCTTCGGCGTCGGCCTCATCGCGCGGTACATCCACACGTACCTCGCCGCCACGGGCTGGATGTTCGACGAGGTCGCCGTGCACGACCTGGTCCCCGAGCATGCCGCCGGGTTCGGCAAGTACCTGAGCCGGAACGGGTCCGAGAAGGTCACCCTCCACGACCGGGCCGAGGACCTGATCCGCGGGTCGGACCTGGTGGTCTTCGCGACGGTGGCCGGGCCCCGCACGTCACGGATCCCGAGTGGTTCGACCACAACCCGCTGGTTCTGCACGTCTCGCTCAGGGACCTGTCGCCGCAGATCCTGCTGGCCTCGACCAACATCGTCGACGACGTCGATCACTGCCTCAAGGCCAACACCTCGCCCCACCTGCCGAACAGCTCACCGGCAACCGGGACTTCGTCCACGGCACCCTGTGCGACGTGCTGGCAGGCTCGGCGCCCGACCACGACGGGAGCCGGCCCCTGGTGTTCTCGCCGTTCGGCCTGGGGGTCCTGGACCTCGCGGTCGGAAAGCACGTCTACGACCAAGTGGCCGCCTCCGGCGAGCTGATGGTCGTGCCGGACTTCTTCCACGAGCGCAGCCGCTACGGGTCGGGGGCTGAGGGCTTGCCCATCGTCGACGCTCCTGAGCAGTTCAATCAGGAAGACCTGTACCTCGACCTCCACTCCACGATGGACCTCCCGGTCTACCTCAAGTGCGAGGGCTTCAACTTCGCGGATTCGATCAAACTCAAGGCGGCCACCGAGATGGTGGACGCCGCCGAGCGCCAGGGGCTGCTGAGCTCCGACTCCATCCTGATCGAGTCCTCGTCCGGCAACCTGGGCGTGGCGCTCAGCAGCGTTCCGGAGGCGGAGACCGTCCGGGTCTGCCACCAGCTCGCCAGGACCGGCTTCATGTTCGGCGGCTCCACCGGCACCGTGATCGCCGGCGCGCGCGGCTGGCTTGCGGGACACCGGCCGACGGGCCAGGTCACCGCGGTGGCGATCGCGCCCGATTTCGGCGAGCGATATCTCGACACGCTCTATCGCACCAATTGGGTGCGGGAATTCTACGGTCCGGACGTCCTGGACGGGCTGAGCACCCCCGAGCAGTACACCCACTGACGGAGAAGGAGAGGAACGACCATGACGAACCCCTTTGAGGACAACGACGCCAGCTCCTGAAGTCGGTGCGGCAGCTGATCGAGTCGGTCAACGACACCCTCAAAGGCCAGCTTGACCTGGAACAACACGGTGGCCGGACCTTCGAAGGTGTCGCCGTCCGCGGCGCCCAGCGCATCCTCTCGATGGCTGCCGCGATCTGGCACAACCACAAGACCGGCCAGCCCGTCATACGATCCTTGATCGCTTATGACCACTGATCACATCGGAATGACTCGTCTAGCGGCCGACGTTCCTGCGTCAATCCTCGCCGCCCTCACCGGGACCAGCGTCGACAACGCGACGGACTGGACGAACTTCGTCAAGCGCAACTGGACCGGCTACATCGCGATCCGTCGCAACGACAGCCAAGACGCCTGATCTACGGCTGACGGCCAGGAATACGGCACTCTCACGGAACACGTGTTCTGCGCCACCAGTTCGTGAAGTACGCCTTCTCGTGCCGCCCGGGCTCAGCGCATCCCTGGCAGGCGACGCAGCTCGCTGACCTTCATCAGGCGAGCAAGGAGGAGGTATCCCAGAGCTGTCGTAAGCGCCCCTGCCGCCAGTGCGACGGCGGTAGGCCACGTTCCGCTTCCCAGCCCGGCACATGCACGCGCTGCGGCCCAGCCCAGCCCTGCGGCTGGACCCGCGGCGCACAGCAGCTTCACGTAGGTGCGGCGCAGACCTCCGTCGTCGATGCGGCCCCCGAGCCTCCTGCGCAGCAGATACGCCGTGAGTGAGAGGCCGGCCACATAGGAGAGCGTGTAGGCCCCGGCCATGCCAACCACCGCCCAACGAGCGGGCAGCAGCAGATGACAGACCGTGGCCAGGACGATGTTCACCCCCGCCATCCAGGCCGCCATGAAGAAGGGAGTACGCGTGTCCTCGAAGGCGTAGAAGCCGCGCAGCAGCAGGTACTGGGCGGAGAACGGGATGAGCCCAAGCCCGAAAGCCTGCAGCATGTACCCCAGCGGGCGGGCCGAGGCGGCATCCGCTGCTCCATGGGCGAACAGCAGTGACGAGATCTGCGGCCCCAGGGCGAGGAAGAGGAAGGCGGCGGGCACGATAACCACGCCGCTGATCCGCAGCGCCCGGGACAGGTCCGCGCGCAGATCCGGGATGCGCCCCTCGGCGACGGCCCGGCTCATGCGCGGCAGCAGCGCCGTCACCAGTGACACCGTCACGATCGACTGCGGCAGCATCCAGATTGTCTGCGCGTAGGTGTAGGCGGAGTAGCCCGCGCCGGCCTGGGGCAGCTCCTGGTCGGCGGCGTTGGCGTAGTTCGTGACCACCGTCAGAGCGACCTGGTTGGCCAGGACGAACAGCAGCGTCCACTTCGCCGCGTGGACGCTTTTGCCCAGGCCGGTGCCGCGCCAGTCGAACCGCGGCCGGAACCGGAAGCCCGCTGCTCGCGCGAACGGGATCAGCGCCAGCGCCTGCAGGGCGATGCCCGCCGTCGTCCCGATCCCCAGCAATTGCACCTGGGCAGCGGTGATGTCCTCCACCTGGTCGGGGACCGTCATCAGGCCCAGGTAGGCGGCGAACATGCCGACCAGCACGACATTGTTCAGCACTGGGGTCCACATCATCGCGCCGAACTTCTCGCGGGCGTTCAGGACCTGCCCGTAGATGCTGAACAGGCCGTAGAAGAAAATCTGCGGCAGCAGGAACCGGGCGAACGCCACCGTCAGCTCGAACGCCTCATGACTATCCGGGCTATCCCGCATATACAGGCTCACGATCTGCGGCGCCGCCCACACCGCCAGCGCCGTCCCCACGCCCAGCACACACACCACGAGCGTCACCAGACGCTGCTCGTAAGCACGCCCGCCATCAGGCTGCGTCGTCCTGGCTCGCACCAGCTGCGGCACCAGCACGGCGTTGAGCGCACCACCGATCAACAGCGTGTACAAGCTCGTCGGCACCGTGTTCGCCGTGTTGTACGTACTGGCCAGCAAGCCCGTTCCCAGCGCTGCGGCCTGCAGTACCTGACGGACAAGCCCCGTCGCCCGTGACACCACCGTGCCAAAAGCCATCAGCAAGGACGAACGAGCCAGCCCGCCCTTGTCCTTCTTCCGCCGGGCGGCATGCCGCCCCCTTACCTGATGCTCCTGCGGCATGGTCTGCGCCGCGGAGTTCGCCCCCTCCAACATGCCGTCAACCTATGCCCCCAAGGTTCCCCGGCCCCAATCGCCCGCGTCACCCAGCAGGACTTCATCCCTGGTGATGCGGCAGATCCTCGACAGCCAGCAGCTCTGACGAACTCCCAAGCTGTCGCTCTCGCTTCAGGAATACGACGGCCACGGAACAAGTGCTCTGCGCCAGTACCGCTGCGCACCCAGGGCTGTTGCAACGCATGCAACACCGGTACCGAGCCCACCCCCGGCGCCTACCTCGCTCCCCCGGCCAAGCACCTGCTTGCCGCCTGATCCGAGAGGACACCAGCCCATGAACACCGCCGTCCGCGCCTCCGCCTTCACCGAGCCCGACCGGCCCAAGGGCCTCCAGATCCGGTTCCTCACCGTCGGCGGCAGCTACGTCGACGTCATCGGCCCCGGGCGACTATTCCGACAAGAACCGCTGGGACTGCCACGGCTGCAAGGACACCTCGCGGTTCCCGGAGAAGGGCCACCTGTTCAGCATCCGCGAGAAGGCCAACGCGCACGCCGCCGCCTGCCGGGCCATCCCGCTGACATGACCGCCCCTCGCCTGTGCGCCGTCCTGCTGCTCGCCGTCGCCCCGACCGTGGCCGCGGCGACGGCCGCCGTGCTCAAGGCCGGCCACCTGACGCTGCACGCCGACCGGCACCGCATCGAGCTGGTTCCCGGGCCCCACTGTTCCTGCCCCGGCTGCCGGGGCGCGGGCGGCTGGTGGGCCAGCGGGCCGTTCCCGGAGATGGAGGCGTGCGGCTGTTGGTCCGACCGGCGCACGTTGTGCCTCCCGCTCCTGCCTGCCCGCGCCGCCGATTCCTGGCCGGACGAACCCCCGTTCTGAAACAGCCTCGTCCCGGCCACACAGGCCGGAGCGAGGCCGCCGGGTGGCCGCGCATCGGCAAAGGGCCGGCCACCCACTCCTTCACCCTTCGAGATCAGGAGAACTCCAGCATGCACCGTCCCGCCACCTTCGCCGCCCTGCTCGGACTGACCCGCGCCGCGAGCGCGATCGGCGACTTCTGGGCTATCGCGGCAAAGACCGTGTCCGCCATGTCGAGTGTCTCGGTCCCGCGGCTTGTGATCGGGGCGGGCGGTTTCCTGCCGGAGGGCGTCGGTGTCGCGGTCGTCCGCCGTCACTGTCTCGCCTCGCGATTCGCTCTGGTGGGTGGTCGCTGATGGCTTCCATCGACCAGATCGCCGCCCTGGCGACGTTCGGCTCGGTGTGGGCCGTGCTCTCTGTCGGCCACAACCTCGCGGACCACGTGATCGGGCAGACCGACCGCCAGGCCGCGGGGAAGGCGGCGCCGTCGGCGGCCGAGATCGCAGATGGTGTCAGTCCGCGGAAGGGCTGGGGTGCATGCCTGCGACACGTCACCCAGTACCACCTGGTGATGGCCGCGATGCTGACGATGGTCTGGGCCGTTCTGCCGCTCCAGATGTCCTGGTCCGGCCTGGTGGCGGGCCTTGTCGTGTCGGCCGTGACCCACGCCTTCTTTGATCGGCGATGGCCGGTCCGCCGGCTCCTGGAACATGTCGGCTCCAAGGGGTTCGCCGAGCTCAAGGCCGCGGGGATGAACGGCATATACCTCACTGACCAGGCCCTCCACCAGACCGCGTTGCTGGTCTCCGCGCTGCTGATCACCATGGTGTGACATCAGCGACGGGGCAGGGAACGACCGGACGACGCCTTGAGCACCTGTTCTCGAAGCCCTGGCAGGTCCAAGCTCCGCGGATGACCTTGGAATGGAAACATGTAATTGTTCACTCGGTAGATCCGGTGGCCTTGGGGCAGTGGTGGGCCGAGGCTCTTGGTTGGGTTGTGGTCCACTCCTCTGATGAGGAGTTCGCGGTCCGCCCGGAGCCGGATCGCCTGCCGGGGTTGGAGTTCATCCGGCTTGATGAGAGCAAGAAGGCTAAGAGCCGACTACACCTCGACTTCAGGCCTGATGACCAGGACGCCGAGGTGGCTCGTCTGGTGGCTCATGGCGCACAGCGTGTTGATATTGGCCAGGGTGATCAATCGTGGGTTGTATTGGCAGACCCCGAAGGTAACGAGTTCTGTGTCCTTGGCCAGCGGCGTCAGTAAGAGCTCCTAACTGAGCGTTGTCCCCCTGACCGTTGTTGCGAGCCGGAGCGGCGTGCGTACCGGCGAACGTACTCAGCTCGCGGCGGAGACGTTCCAGCTCGTCGTCCTTGGCCGCGAGCACCGACAGCAGTAGTCGATGCCGCTCCTTGAGCCGGGTGAACTCGGTGTGGGTGCGGGCGAGTTTGCTGGTGAGCCGCTCGTTGACGTCCCGCAGCCGAATGATGCGGGCCTCGCGGGGGTCGGGCTGGTGCCCGGCGGCCCAGGCCGCTGCTCGCCGCTTCTCGAACTCGTCCTTGAGGTGGCCCCAGGTCCGGTAGAGGGCCGCGCGGGAGATCCCGGCCTCGCGGGCGAGCGTCTTGACGTCGCAGGCCCCTCCTTGAGGGATCTGCCCGGCCAGCAGGCGGTCGATGGCGGCTCGGATCCGCCGCTCGACCTGATCACGCTGGGGCTGGCTGAATGCCATGTCATCCGGCCTTTCCGGCTGCCTTGTCGATGTCTTCGAGGACGCGCATCGAGCGCTCGTGCTCGGCCTGCAGGCGCCTCTTCTCCCCCGCGGGGACATGGGGACTGGCCAGCAGGACGGCGCCGTTGTCGGCCGCGGTCTGCCAGGCGGGCCGGTGGACGAGGTGGTGGGTGGCCTGCGGGCCGCGGGCGCTGTCACACAACCCGGTCAGGGGAACTGCCGCAGACTTGGTGCCGGCGAGCTTGAGAAGCTGTATGCCTATCGATCATGTGGACGGTTCTGGTCGAACAGCGGCTTTGGGCGGGTGATCTTGGCCGGGTGGGTGCATGAAGACAGGGCC
>NZ_JBSFYR010000040.1:0-65533 GCF_053599875.1 Streptomyces sp. NPDC005151
CCCGTCGTGCTGGGGTCCCGTCGCGCGTCCAGGCCCTCCCACCAGCACGAATCACCCCTTGACAGCCCAGCCGATCAGCAAACTTCGCGGCCTTGACTCAAGCCCAGTCCGGTGCCGGTAGCAAACCACGCCCATACGCGAGCCCAGCCAGCTGCACCGACGCGTCGAGGCCTCCCGTCTGCGTACGCCCGCCACAACGGTCACGCGGATCTTCTCAGAGAGGGCATCGACGGCACCACGGGAGCCTGAGCCCTGTTGGGCAAGCAGATTCACGGCGAGTTCGTCCTTCTCCCGGCCGGTGTCCCAACGGCAGAATCCCGCCGCCAGGGAGAATCGATCTCAGTGCTCAGCGCTGCCCCCTCGGGCAGCGCCTTCTCGTCCCACCCGATGACATGCACGAGTTCTCTGAACCGTTGGCTTCTCCCGTCATCAGACGCCCGGCGCTCAACGAGGACGGCGACGCAACTACCGTATGTCACTTGCTTCCGTCCCGATCAACTATGTCTGCGGTCCCGTCGGACGCGGGGGCCGGGCCGCTCTGCGCGAGGAACGCGGCGCCCGAGTCGACCGGGGCCGGGGGCGGGGAGCGAACGCAGGGCCAGCAACAGGAACGCGATGTCGTCCAGATAGACGGGGTCGGGGATCAGGTCGACAGGGCACACGGTGTAAATCACCGCGGCCCACACCAACGCCTTGCTGCGCAGCGGGACACCCGCGTCGATCAGCAGCTTCCTTGCGCGGAACAGCCTGACCAGGAGTACGCCGGCAGCCCCCATCGTGAGCAGTGCGGCGACCGCGCCGACGAGAATCCAGGCCCTGGTGTCCATGGTGCATAGTCCGTCCTCATCCGGATTCCTGAGCACGCCTGCGTGTGCGTCGCTTCAGCGCACGCCGTTCGGCCTCACCCAGCCCGCCCCATACGCCGGAGTCCTGACCGTTCTCCATAGCCCACTCGAGACACTGATCCCGCAACAGGAGCTGGGCTGATCCAGCAGATTCTGAGGACCACTCCGGGGGCGAGAGACGAGATACGCGAGCTCAGGGGCGTTGTCTCGGGCGAGCCGCGCCAGCGGTGGGCCGTCCGGGACCGACGGATGTGGTTGCGGACGGTGAGATTCGTATCCGTGAGGTCGACGAAGGCGCGACCGACCGCGGTGGGAACCGACCCTGCCGCAGCCCGGTGCGGCAGACAGGTTATCTCAAGAGCCATCGGCTCTATTGCCGTGTGCAGGGGGACGGCGCCCCGTCCTTCCATTCAGCGGATGGTCAAACACCCTCCCTTCTCGTGAATGTCGGCGTGGCAACCGAAATCGGTTTCCATAGCGTGTATGACGTATGTGAGTCAGAACCGCACGTGCAGAACCTGGCCGACCTCGTCGCCCCACTCTCGGTGCAGTCCTGATTCATGGGTCCACAGGCACGCACTCCGTATGCGACGCGTGCCCAATTATGTACGGAAATCCGGGCGCATCACCTCGGTGGTTCACAACGCCCGGCCAAGGCGGCAGCCGGAATCAACGGTTCACGGCGAGTTGGCCGAACACTCACTAGACCATTTGGGTGCCTGAGGAATCCAGTGGGGAGAGGCCGGTAGGAATCCCCACCCTGTTTGCGAGGTCCGCCATGGCAGATATTGAGACCATTTCCTTTCCGCAGGACCGAACCTGCCCCTACCACCCGCCGACGGGGTACCGGCCTGCGCACCGGGGACCACAGCCGGTGTCGCCCGCCCGGCTCTTCGACGGCCGCACCGTGTGGCTCGTGACCGGGCATGCGGAGGCGCGTGCGTTGCTGGTCGACCCGCGGCTGTCGGCCGACCGGGAGAACCCTGCGTTTCCCGTGTTCACCGAGCGGGTGGCAGCGACCACTTCGCGACGCGTCGAACTGCTCGGTCTCGACGACCCCGAGCACAATGTTCAACGACGGATGCTGATTCCGAGCTTTACGGTCAAGCGCACAGCGGCCCTGCGGCCGCGGATCCAGGAGACCGTGGACAGACTGCTGGACGCGATCATCGAGCAGGGCCCGCCGACCGATCTGGTCAGTGCCTTCGCACTGCCCGTTCCGTCCATGGTCATTTGTGCGCTGCTCGGGGTGCCCTACGCCGACCACGAGTTCTTCGAGTCGCAGTCGCGCGGGCTGCTGCGCGGCCCTGCAGCCAGCGATATCGAGGCCGCACGGGACGCACTCGACGACTACTTCCGAGCCCTGATCCAACGCAAACGGTCCGACCCCGGCGAAGGGTTGCTCGACGAGCTCATCACCCAACAGCTCGACACCGGGGCCGTCAACCACGACGAACTGGTCCGACTGGCCGAAATCCTGCTCGTGGCCGGTCACGAGACGACCGCGAACATGATCTCGCTCGGTACCTTCACTCTGCTGCAGCATCCCGACCAGTTGGCCCGGGTGCGCGCCTCCACGCACTTGATGCCTACTGCCGTCGAGGAACTGCTCCGCTTCCTCTCCATCGCCGACGGAATGTCGCGGGTGGCTACGCAGGACATCGAGGTGGGCGGGGTGACAATCCGGGCCGGGGACGGCGTCATCCTGTCCACGTCCGTGATCAACCGCGACGAGGACGCATATCCCTCGCCGGACGAACTGGACCTCGGACGGAATTCGCACAACCACGTCGCCTTCGGCTTCGGTATCCATCAATGCCTCGGTCAGAATCTGGCGCGGGCCGAAATGGAGATCGCGCTGCGTACGCTCTTCGACCGTCTTCCGGGACTACGGCTGGCGGTACCCGCCGACGATATCCCGTTCAAACCGGGTGACACTATCCAAGGCATGGTTGAACTGCCCGTGGCGTGGTGACCGAAATCCGAACGGAAAGGACCCTGTTGTGATGCGGATCAGTATCGACACGGATGTGTGCATCGGCGCCGGACAGTGCGTGCTTGCCGCGCCGAAGGTCTTCACCCAGGACGACGACGGTTTCAGCAAACTGCTGCCGGACCACGAGGACGCCGCCGCCGGCCCCCTGGTCGGGGAGGCAGCCCGCGCCTGCCCCGTACAAGCGATCACGATCACATAGCCCCATAGCCCACACGCTGAGTGGATCACGTTGTCCCTGACGGCCGATCCGCCCCGGCCGCTGTCGCCGGGTGGCGTCGGCACACGGGACAGAAGAGCTGTCCCGAAGGTCCTGGCCCCGCACCCGCGCCCGCGGGGATCCTGCGCAGGTCGTACGTAGCCTGCGGGAGACTCGCTACCGCCGATCGTCCCCCGGCAAACAGGGGCGGCGCGTGTTCAGGGCCAGGTAAACGGATTTCAGGTTCGCGCCCGCCCGCCCTCCTGCTCGCCCGGGTGACTCGCAATGGCGGACCAGGTCGGTATGCAGTCCGCCAAAGGCGGAGTCCAGGAATCCACCGATCAGGATCCGGCGTTCATTCTCGGCCCCGGACGCCTATCTCTGACCCCAGGTCCAAAGCGGCCGCCGCGTCTTCTGGCGTTTCCTCGTAGTCGACCGCTTCGCCGGGCCGCCCGACTGAACGGCGAAGGGCGGGAGAGCAGACATCCACCAGGAATGGTCACTGGAGGAGGTCGCGGCGTGCTGGACGCCGGTGGGCGATGACTGGGACTTGGTCGCGAACAAGTCCGGCCCGACTCGGCTCGGCTTCGTGCTGATGCTGAAGTTCTTCGACTTGGAGGGCCGGTTCTCCCAGTTCGGCGAGGAGTTCCCGCGGGCCGCTGTCGACTACATGGCCGACCTGGTGAAGTTGCCGGCGGATGACCTCGCGAAGTACGACCTGTCGTCCCGGTCGGCCAAGGGGCACCGTACGCAGATCCGCGACGCCCTTGGCTTCCGTCCGGCGGCCCCTGTCCGGAACTGCCCTTGACCACCCCCGCGGCCCGCTCCGGCCAAGCTGCCGACGGTGTTGCCCGCACGCGAGGCTCCTGATCACGACGGTGCTGCTCATGAGGCGGGTGGAGTGGCTGCGTGGCACGATGAGGGGAGTTGTTCCCGGCCGGTAGGTGGCGGGAGGGAGCAGATATGGAGATCAAGCCGCAGGCGGCTGTCATCCCCAAGGAGACGGGCCATCTCGAGCAGGGGAAGTACGGCCCCGTTTTTCCGAAGACACCGGCGTGTTACGGGTTCACCATCATCGCGAGGGTCAAGCCGGGCCGAGCCGAGGCAATCCGTGAGCACGGCAACACCCTGGCCAAGGCGCTGGAGCGGGATCCGTATCTTCTGGCGCCGCTGAAGCTGCACTACCTGCGCTGGGTACTCTTCGACGACGACACTCGTTTCATGTATCAGGGGATCTTCGACACCGACTTCGACAAGTACACCGAGGACGCCGTCGCCCTTTTCAGCAAGGCGGGGGTGAGCACGGCTTTCGAGAACCTCGAAGGGTTTCCCGAGGACTGGAAGACCAACCCCGAGGCGTTCGTCAGGTTCGTGCGTGAACACCACTGCCCGAGCTTCATCGAGTACGGCGAGTATCCGTTCGTCACGGCCGACGAGATCAAGAAGGCTCTGCGGATCAAGAGCGCACTGTCGGAGATGCTCGACCAACTGCAGTGAGAGCGGCTGCCTGCACGCTCGTCCCACTGTGGATCGGAGACGAGATGAACGAGGTCACGACCGCACGCACCTACAATCAGAACCACATCCCGCGTCAACACACCCCTGGTCGGCGACGGGTGAGCATCTACGTCTCGTGGAGCTATCCAGCGGAGGCGGGCAGGAGCCCTGCCGAGCTGGACAACCGGTTCTCCACCATGACCGAGGTCCGGCGGGTGACCTGGCCCGCCTACGAGGACCCGAAGTGGTCCGAGCCGTTGCAGTTCCAGCAAGGCATCGCCGGCTCACTGGAGTTGTTCTTCTGGGCCTGGGTGCCGTTCCAGCAGTTCGTCGAGGAGACCACCGGACATCCCGTCCCCGTATACCAACGCATCGACCAGGCCGGTTTCCATACCCCGCTCGACGAGCGGGTACTGGCGGACACCGACACCTTGTTCGTGTTCGGGCTTGATCACATGATCACAGGACAAGAGCCCGGACCCGGGGAGGTCGAGGCACTGCGGGCTTTCCTTGGACGGGAGGACGCCCGTCTGATCCTGGGACCCCACCACGACGTCGGGGCATCGGACGATCTGACAGTGCGGGAGATCGAATACTGCCATCACGGCGATCCTTTGGTTCCCCGCCAGCAGCGGTTCGCCACCTATGTCCGGGGCGTGATGCACGGCCTCGGGGTACCCGTCGAGAACCGCTACGGACTACGTCCCGCCGTACAAGGGCCGAACCAAATCGCCCCGTTCTCCCCGGTCCGGGATGCGGATACGAGAGGCTGGCTGGACGGGGTGACGAACTTCAACTTCCACCAGCACCTTCCGCATTACGCCGTGACAAGCGACGAGCCGGATGTCATTCAGCTGCTGGCCCGGCAGCCGATCGACACCTCCAGGCCGCATCCATTCATCGAGGCAGGCAACACCGAGTTCAACATGTTCCTGTGGATGCCCCCGAGCGGTGAGCGGGCCGGCGATGTGCTGCTGGCGGACTCCACGATTTTCAGTTCGTTGTTCGGCGGCGACGAGAGCCTGCGGAATTTCTGGCGGAACCTCGTCACGAAGTAGTGACGCAAGGAGGCGCGAGTGTGAGCACGAACGCGCGAGCCGCACTGGAGCTCGACGACATTCAGCGCGGGGTCCTCAGCCCTCGCCCTACGCCCTACGCGGCGACCTATGTGGTGTTCCGTATCGATGACCGGACGCATGGACGGGAGCTGATGCGGCGCGCGAGCGCGGTGGTGACTTCCGCCGCCGACTCGGTCAGCCCCCTGCGGGAGACGTGGGTGAGTGTCGCGGTCACCTCTCACGGGCTGAAGGCGCTGGGTGTGCCGCGCGCATCGGTGGACACGTTCGCCTGGGAGTTCCGCCAGGGGATGGCAGCCCGTGCCAAGGCGCTGGGCGATGTCGGCCAGAGCGGCCCCGAGCACTGGGAAGCGCCGCTGGGCACGCCGGATGTCCATGTCGTGCTCACGGCGGTCGCGCCCGATGCCACGCGGTTGGAGGGGGCCCTCGATCGGGCCCGCCCCGCTTACGACCGGCTCCCCGGGGTGACCGCGATCTGGCGGCAGGACTGCTACGCGCTGCCCACTGAGACCGAGCATTTCGGCTACCGCGACGGCATCAGCCATCCTGCCGTCGAGGGCAGCGGCATCGCCGGGTCGAACCAGCTGGAGGTGCCGTTGAAGGCCGGCGAGTTCGTGCTCGGCTACCGGGACGAGATCGGCGGCATCCACACGCTGCAGCCGGAGGTACTGGGACGCAACGGCAGCTACGCGGTCTTCCGCAAACTCCACCAGCGGGTCGCCCTCTTCCGGTGCTATCTGCGAGACAATGCCAACGGCCCCGAGGACGAGGAACTGCTGGCAGCCAAGATCATGGGACGCTGGCGCAGCGGTGCACCGCTGGCGCTCAGTCCGCAGCACGACGACCCCGCTCTCGGCGCCGACCCGCAGCGCCGCAACACCTTCCTGTACGAGCGGGACGATCCGGTGGGCTTCACCACGCCCAGCGGCTGCCACATCCGGCGGGCCAACCCCCGCGACGCGTCGGTGGCGGGCGAAGTGCGACTCCACCGCATGATCAGACGCGGCGCCGCCTACGGTCCGCCGCTGCCTGAAGGAGTGCTGGAAGACGACGGGGCCGACCGCGGCCTGATGTTCGCGTTCATCGGGGCCCACCTCGGGCGTCAGTTCGAATTCGTGCAGTCCCAGTGGATGAACGACAGCGTCTTCTTCGGCGGGGGCAACGCCGGCGACCCCGTCACGGGATCCCACGACGGCGTGACCGGCTACACCTTTCCCCGGCGGCCGGTCCGACGACGCCTGTCCCCACTGCCGCGGTTCGTCGTCACCCGCGGCGGCGAGTACTGCTTCCTGCCGGGCCTCAACGCCCTGCGCTGGCTCGGCGATCTCCAGGACTGACACTGCGGTCACGCGCACCGTGGCACCGCTCCGAGGCGCCCCGCAGCCCGAGGAGACATGCCTCATGGGCACCCTGCACCTGCTGTTCAACGCCGTCACCGTGATCTTCATCGCGGCCACCATGTTCACTGCCGGCCTGGGGGCCACCGTCGCGGCACTGCGGGGCGTCCTCACCGACGTCCCACTGCTGACGCTGTCCCTGATCGCCAACATGGTGGCCATCCCATTGCTCGGTTGGGGCATCGGTGCCCTGTTCGGCCTGCCCACCGCGTCGTTCATCGCGCTCGTCCTGGTCGCCTCCTCCCCAGGCGGCCCCTTCGGCGCGAAGCTGGCCATGGTGCAAAAAGGCGACGTCGTCGCAGCCGGGGCCGTGCAGGTGCTGCTTGCCGCCATCGGCAGCCTCACCTTCGCCCCGACCGTCAACGGCATCCTCACCGCCGCCAAGGTCGGCAAAGGCATCTCCCTCGACGTGGGGGCGCTGGTACAGACTGTGGCACTCCTGCAGCTCGTTCCGTTCGTCATCGGCCTGCTGCTGCGCCACTACGCGGCACTCACCGCACAAGCGTGGCACCCCACCGCGGCCGCGGTCTCGAATGTGACATTCCTGATCGTGCTGACGGGCATGCTGGTCGGCAACTGGCGTGACGTCGTCGCGCTGATCGGCTCACTCACGCTGCTGGCCGGGTTCGTCCTCGCAGCCGCCGCCTTCGCCGTCGGCACACTACTGGCCACCGGGCCGCCGGTGCGCCGCACCGCCATGGGAGGCGTCACCGCTGTACGCAACGCGGGGCCCGCTCTGGCCGCCATCGGCATCGCCTTCGCCGACCAGCCCGCCATCCTGGGCGCCCTCGCCGCAGCCTTGCTGAGCGGCCTGGCGGCAGCCCTGCCGATCGCTACCATGCTCAGCAGCCGACGAAGCGGCTCCGGAAACCCGTAAGACACGCTGACCAGGACACGCGTGGTTCATGAGCAATGCCACGCGCACGCTCTCCGGGGCCCCTCCTTCGGGGCTGCCCGGCCCGGGGCCGAGCGCGCCGCCGCATTGCAAGCCGTGGTCCACGACCGGACGCGAGGTACCCGATGTAGCCGTCGGGCCGGACCAGGCAGTGGGTGACACCGGGCCAGGGCACGCCGGCCCCGCGGGCGTGTGCACGTGGAGGAACGGAGCCCGGCCGTCGACAGCGGCGACCCGTTCACCGTCCCAGGAACCCGGCGGACCACAGAGGAGCGGGTGGCATCCCGGCACGGCGGTCAGCTCCTGCAGGCCATGCTGGGTATCGGGCAGGCGGTCGCTACCGAGGGCAGCGGCCTGGTGTCTGGCGGAAGATGGGCGATCCGCCACGCGTGCAGGAACGTCACCGTTCCCGACGGCTGGCCGGCAAACTGGGCCGGTGAGTCCGGGGCTGGTGGCTCGTTCTCGGCCTGAGCGGCCTTGCGGGCCTCCAACGCGACTGCGTCCGCGGGGTCAGGGCCCGCAGAGCGGCGGCCAGACCGGTGGCCAGATGCTCGTGAACGACATCTGCGGCGACGCCTTGCCGAGGGCAAGACCCGTCGAGAGATCCTCCGCTGCCTCAAGCGCTACGTCACACGAGAGATCTACCGGCCTATCGTCGCGCCGAGCCCCGCAACTGACCATGCCTGCCCTGCCAAAGCCGACGGAATCCAGCGGCATCGCACCAGTAGTAGGGTCGGGGACTGGCGCGATGGATGCGGCCCGGGCGAAGACCGCGGTACGCGTGGGCCACCACGCCGCGCCCCTCTACCGGCTCACGTCGCACCTCTGACGCACCCACACCGACCCCCCTACCGCTACGGCGAGGTCGAGTGGCCCTACCGGCCGCTGGTGCGGTTGAGGATCAGGTCGCTAGCGCGAGTGAGGACCTCGGCCCGGGTACGGCCCTGGTGGTCGGCCGCGAGGGAGTGGTGTCCGATCGCCACGCAGAAGGCGAGCAAGCTGCGGGCCTCGACCTCGTCGGAATCGGAGCAGAAGGTGCCGATCATCTCGCGCAGCAGGTCCATCCGCCGGTTATCCACCCGGCGCAGGCGTTCTGCGACCGCCACGTCACGCCGGGCCCAGTCACGGACCGCTAGGTCGATGGGGAGCAGCCGGCCGTCGGAGAAGGTGAGCTTGCCCGCACGCCGAGCCTTGGTCCTCGGGTCGCCGCCCTCTCGCTCGACACGGTCGATCACCTCGTCGGTACTCTCTCGTTCCCAGGTGTCCAGCATGGCCGTGAGCAGCGCGTCGCGGTCGGCGAAGTACCCGTAGAAGCCGCCTTTGGTGACGCCGAGCCGCTTGGCCAGGGCCTCGACCCTGACGGCGTCAGGGCCGCCGTCGGCCAGCGCGCGCAGGCCTTCTTCCACCCACCTGGCGCGCGGTGTGCGAGCAGCTCCCATGATGTGACCCACCTCACTCATCCACGGAATATACGCCACAGTATATCTGACCTACCCTCAGCTTATACGCAAGCGTATATCGGGATGGCGGCGGTCGTCCCGATAGGACGCACGGGCAGGAAGGCGGCACCAGACATGAAGGTCCCTCGCACCGAGCACACCGGCCGGCCTTGGCGGATCCACGTCCTCGCCCCCGACTTCCGGGTCGAGGACGTGTGGTCCTTCCGCACCCCCGGCGCAGGACCGGACGACTTTCCCGTGATGCTCGCCGCGATGCGGGCCGGCGGTGGCCTCGCCAGGCAGCCACTTGGGGTCCGCTTCCTCTTCGCGGCGCGCTGGAAGCTCGGCGCCCTGTTCGGATGGGACAAGGCCACGGCGGGACTCGGGGAGCGGGTCGGGTCGCTGTGCGACCGGCTGCCGCCCGAACTGCGGGGCACCGTGGACACTTCCGGCCCCGGCGAGAACCCGCTGACTCCCGTCTACGAGCTCGGCGACGAAGCCGTCGGGGAACTGGCCAACAAGACCGTCCACACCCTCATGCACCTGGGCTGGGAGTCGACCGGGGATGGTGGCTATGAGCTGCGGATGGCGGTCCTGGTCAAACCCAACGGCCGATTCGGACGGATCTACATGGCCCTCATCGCGCCGTTCCGCTACCTGATCGTCTATCCATCGCTGACTCGCCAGTGGGAGCGCGCCTGGCGGGACCGCGCGCTTCTGCTCCCCCGGGGCATCAGTCCCCAGCCCTGATCGCCGCGAGCGCCGACCCGGGGGCTGGAGGGCGCTTGGACACAGCCGCCAGGGCGTCGACAACAGTACGGCGCGCACGGACGCCGGGTCAGCGGTCAGGTGAGTCCGGCAAACGCTGCCGGCTGCCCGGGACGCCGGTGACGACCAGACGCCCCGGGCGCGTCCGACCAGTAGGCGCGATGTCCGGCTAACGGCGTGTTCCGGACACTTGGCTCGCGTAACATTCGAGGATGCGATCCGGCGCAGGTGAACGTGACGACACCGCCTTATGGGACGTCGTATGTCCGGAGCGGCCCAGCGGGGTGGCCGGTGTCAGTATGGCCGGGTTCCGTGACCGTGGCGTCGCCCCGATCGACCTCAGGGTGATCCCGCATCCCACCGTCATGATGGCTCTGGAGTTCGGTTCCGGCTCGACCTTCGTGGACGACGCTGCCGGGCGGCAGCACCGGGGAGGTTTCGTCGCCGGGCTCGGGGCCGGGTGCCGAGGCGCGGTTCGGGTGCGGGGTGAGAACTTCGAGGGCGTGCAGGTGCGCCTGTCCCCGACGATCGCACGCGCGGCGCTGGGTGTCTCCCCGGCCGACCTGGACGGTGCCGTGGTGACCCTCGACGATCTGTGGGGCCGGGAGGCGTCGCGGATCCGTGAACAACTGGACGATGCCTCCTCATGGGAGCAACGCTTCGCGTTGACGAACGCGTTGCTCGGCCGCCGACGTGCGGCGGCGCCACCCATAGACCCGGAGGTGGCCTGGGCCTGGCACCGGATCGTCGCCAGCCGCGGCTTGGCCCGGGTCGAAGGACTAGCGGCCGAGGTCGGATGGAGCCGCAAGCGCCTGTGGTCCCGGTTCCTCTCGCAGATCGGCCTGCCGCCCAAGCGGGCTGCGACGCTAGTCCGCTTCGACCATGCCGTCCACCGCCTGGCTGCGGGTGTGGGCCCAGCCCGAGTCGCGGCGGAGAGCGGCTATGCCGACCAGTCCCATCTGCATCGGGACGTCCTGGCGCTCACCGGAGCGACCCCGGCGACGGTGGCCGGCGAACCATGGCTGGCGGTTGACGACATCGCATGGACCGACACCACCAGCAAGCTTCTGCGCCGTGCGTGATGCGATCGCGCCGACCGGGGCCCCGCACCTGGGCACCCGGGCTCTCCACGCCCGTCAGCCCTGCTTGTCGTAGAGGTGGAGGGTGAGCGGGGCGCGCAGGTGGCGCGGCCCACCTCCGCGCCTCGGATCACAGCGCCGTCCTGGCGGCGGCGGAGAGCGGCTACGCCGACCAGCGCAAGGTGACGCCCAGGCCGTCCGCGAGCGCGCCGTGGCTCGCGGTCGGCCCTGTCGCGTGGGCCGCGCCCGAAGACGTGTCCAGGTTCTGCGGTGGCGGTCGGCATCGGCCGCGAGAGGAACATTTGTTCAAGACACCAGGCGGTCGCGCTTGTGACGCTGCGGGTGTGTCCAAGAACCGCAGTGGCTCCCCGTCTCCCCCTCCTCAGCGGCCTCGGTACGGTGTCGACGCGCCGGCGTTCCCGGTTGTCACCGCTGCCGCCGGGGTGGCGTGCTGCCTGGCCGCCGCCCGGCGGGGACGGGGACGGATCACGATGGCGACCGTGGGAACGGCACTGCTCGCGTCCACCGGCGTTTACCTGCACACCACGCTGCGCGGCAAGCTGCGCGTCTGGGAGCGGGAACTGGGCCGGATCGGCCTGAAGGGTGACGAGCAACTGCTGGACCTGGGCTGCGGTCGCGGCGCGGTGCTGATCGAGGCGGCCAAGCGGCTACCGGCGGGGCGCGCCCACGGCGCCGATCTGTGGTCCGGAACGGACCAGAGCGGCAACAATGCCGAGGCCACGCTCGCCAACGCCGCCGCGGCCGGAACCGCAGACAGGGTGGAGGTGCACACGGCCGACATGACGGCGCTTCCGTTCGCGGACGGCTCCTTCGATGTCGTGACGAGCGCGCTCGCCATCCACAACATCCCGTCACGCGAGGGACGCTACCGCGCGGTGGACGAGGCGATGCGGGTGCTGCGCCCGGGCGGGCAGCTGCTCATCGCGGACTTCTGGTGGGCGGCCACGAAGTATGCCGCGCACCTCGGGCAGGGCACGCTGCGCCCACTGGGGGTCAGGTACTCGTACGGTGGCCCGTGGCTCGGCGTCACCCTGCTGCATGTCGTCAAAGAGCGCCGGCCCGCAGGCGCGGATTCATGCTGACTGCGGCCGCGATCTCCTGGAGCAGGCTGATGGCCAGGCAGCAGCTGTTGCTGCTGCTCTCGTCACTCGCGTCGATGGTGCTGTTCACGGTCGCGACGGTCCCCGCGGCCGTCCGGCACGCGCTCAGTTCTCACGAGCCGCTGAGCTTGCTGGTGACCGTCGTGGTCTACGCGGCCCTGGTGGTACGCCGGCGGTTCCCGATCGGCACAGTGGCGGTCGCCGTCATCGGGTCGGTCGTGCTGATGGCCGACGGGATGGACTACCCGCCGACCTTGCTGGCGCTCTTCTGCGCGCTCCACTGGGTCGCGCTGGATTCCTCCCAGGGCCGGGCGCTCGCGGTCGGCGTCACCGTCAAGGCGACGCTGCTCACCGGCTCGCTCATCACCCATCCCGGCATGACGGGCGTCGTCATCGTGCTGTGGGCGACCCTGGCGGTCACCACCGGCATCGCCGCCCGCAGCCACCGTGCCTACGTCGCCGAGGCCGACGAGCGCGCCAGACACGCCGAGCAGGCCAGGGAAGACGAGGTGAACCGCTGCGTCACCGAGGAACGGCTGCGGATCGCACGGGAGTTGCACGACGCCGTCGGCCACCATGTCGCCCTGATCAACGTGCAGGCCGGCGCGCTGGTCTATCTGCTCGAAGACGAGGACCGGTCCCAGGCCATGGAGTCGGTCACGCATATCCAGCAGGCCAGCGAGGAAGCCCTTGAGGAACTGCGGCTGACCGTCGGGCTGCTGCGCGAGCCCGGCGCGGCCGAGCCGGCGGAGTCGGTGCCGAGCCTTGACAGACTGGGAGAACTGATCTGCTCATTCGCCGGCGCGGGCCTGCGGGTCACCCACGAGGTGACCGGCCAGGCCAGGCCGTTGCCCGAGGTAGTGGAGCTGACTGCCTACCGGGTCATCCAGGAGTCGCTGACCAACACCCGCAAGCACGCCGGCTGTGATTCTGCGGTGGTGCGGCTCGGATACGCGCCTGGGGCACTCAGTCTGGCGGTCGAGGACGAGGGCAGGCCGGTGGCCTGGGTCCGCCGACGCACGAACGGAGGACACGGCATCGTGGGCATGCGGGAACGGGTGGCCGCCGTGGGCGGACGACTGGCGGCGGGGCCACGGCCCGAGGGGGGCTACCTCGTCCTCGCCGAGCTTCCGCTGCGAGCGACCGGGATCGAGAGCTGATGACCTGGACCGCGCCCGCCTTGCCGGCGCCCGCAGCCACGGCGCCGACCCGCGTGGTCCTCGCCGACGACCAGGATCTCATCCGCGCGGGCCTGCGGCTGGTGATCGACCGTGCGCCGGGGCTGACGGTCGTGGGCGAGGCGGTCACCGGTGACGACGCGGTCCGGGTAGCCCGCGAGGCACGCGCCGACGTCGTCCTGATGGACATCCGGATGCCGGGCCTCGACGGGTTGGCCGCAACCCGTCGGATGGCCGCCGACGACAGCCTCGCCGGAGTGCGGGTGCTGATCCTGACGACGTTCGAGGTCGACGAGTACGTCTTCGAGGCGCTGCGGTCGGGGGCCAGCGGCTTCCTCGGCAAGGGCTCGCGCCCAGAGGTCCTGATCGACGCGATCCGCGCGGTCGCCCGCGGCGGCGCGCTGCTTTCGCCGTCCGCCACCCGGGGACTCATCACGAGGTTCCTCACGCTGCACGACAGCGAGCCGGTCCGCCCCTCGCCGCTGCTCGCCACCCTCACCGACCGCGAGCTCCAAGTGGTGGCCCTCGTCGCCGACGGCATGTCCAACACGGAGATCGCCCGTCAGCTCACGCTCAGCCCACTCACCGTCAAGACCCACGCCAACCACGCCATGGCCAAGCTCGGCGCGCGCGACCGCGCCCAACTCGTCGTCCTCGCCTACAAGACCGGCTTGGTCACCGCGCCGCGCCCCCGGCCATGAGCGACCGCGCCACCGCGAGCACGACCCCGAACTCCGCGCGGGGATACCGCCGCAGGAGAAGCGCCGCACCGCTGCCGGGCGGCTGAGAGCCGTCACGCACGGCCGCCGTCAACAGCGGAACTACTGCGAACGCAGTAGGCGAAGCCGCGAGCCGCACCGAATGGCGCGGTAGCGCCTCGGGCAATCGCTGCGGTCGGCCGGTGACCTGGGCGGCTGAGACCCCGACGATGAAGAGCCGAGTCTGAAAGGAATGGATGATCATGTCCGCACTCGCACGTTGGTGTTATCAGCACCGCTTCGTCGTGATCGCTGCCTGGGTAGCCCTCCTCATCGGCCTGGCGGTGATGTCGCAGGCGGTGAAGACGACGTACGACAACTCCCTCATAGTGCCGGGGACGAGCTCGGGCAGAGCCCAGGAACTGCTCCTGCGGTCGGCGCCGGCCCAGGCCGGCGACTCCGACCAGATCGTCTGGCAGGTGAGTCAAGGCAGGGCCACCGATCCGGCCGTCGAACAGCGGATGTCGGCGATGCTCACGCAGGTGTCGCACCTGCCCCAGGTGGCCTCGGTCGCCAGCCCCTACCTGCCGGGCGGCAAGGTCCAGGTGAGCGCTGACGGACGCACCGCGTATGCCACGTTGAACTTCACCAAGACGGCGAACGACCTGGACCCTGCCGACATCCGCCGGGTGATCGTACCGTCCGTGATGTACCTGTGCGGTCCGGCCAACTGGTGGTTGCCAGGCTGGCTGGACCGCTGCCTGCCGCACCTGGCCCTTGAGCCGCCCATGGAGGAGCAGCCCGTCCACGTGCCCGGACCCGCGCTCGTCTGACCGCACAGCCGCGGAGCTGCGGCGGTGCACCACGGTCGGTCCGGGAGCACCGCCGTGGCACTGGGACGTACGGTGCCGGGCCAGTACCGACTCAGCAGGTTGCGGGTCCTCCTGAGCGACTCGGCGGGCCGGCTGCGAGGTCGTATCCCCGTCCTCACAGCCGGTCTGACGGCCCCGCACCGGCCGTTGCCGGAGCACCGCCCCCGCCTCGCCGAGCTCCCGGCTCGCCCCGCACGGAACCAACGGTCGGCGACCGGGTGCCGGGCCGCACCCCCGATCACCCCGTCGCCATCGGCCACCCATCCCTTCTCCAGCACGGTCGGGAAGTCCGGACAGGGCCGCTCGGCCCGCAGAACCCGACCGCTGACCGGATCATGCCCTGGTGGCGGGAACTTCCGTTGCGCGCGAGAGAGATGTGGTGGTTCGTCTCTTTCGATGTGTTCGGAGGTTGCTGGTGGCATCGGTGTTGGAACTGCTGGAGGAGCGGGAGGCCGGGGCTCGGCGCGAGGTCGAGCGGCTCCAGGGCGAGGCGGCCAGGCTGGCCGCAGCTCTCGGGGAGGCCGAGTCGGAGTTGTCGCGGCTGGTGATCGCCCGGGAGACGCTACGGGAGGTGCTGTGTGCGGAGCCCTGCGACCGGAGCGGTGCGATGGCGCCGGGCCCGGCAGGTGCGGGGCTGGGCGGTGAGATCCGGGTGACTGTGCCGAAGCGGGAACCGGACATGGGCCTGACAGCGCTTCCGGGGATCTACCGGGAGCTGGCCCAGGCGCTCATTGCGTCCCAGGAGCCCTTGCGGGCCCGTGAGTTGACGCGGCTGCTCGGGCTGGAGGTGACGGCCTCGGCGGTGCAGGGCGTGCGGGCGAAGGCGAAGCGCCTGGTCGTGCGGGGGTGGGCGGTGCAGGCCGATCGGGGTCGGTTCGCGTCGCCGTGCGTGCGGGTCACACGTGCCTGACCGGGGTGGTTCATCCGGCACGGCCGGATCGTCCTGCGAGGCAGCGGGTCACCAGGACGGCCATGGGATCGGGCGGCCGCGGCCGGTGGGCGGGCGGCCCGGCGCTCACCGTCGGGGGTGGGTGCTGGGCCCGCGTTGCAGGGCCGGGAGCCGGAGCCGGCGCGACTGAGGATCGGGCACGAGGGCGCCGTCCAGGTGCGTCCTCCGGCGAACCGGGCGGACGCCGAGAGTGGCGCGGTAGCCGACCACGAAGCCCCTTGCTCCGCAGGACGTGGTCGACGCCCTCTGCGACGCGGGGGCTCCCGTGCGTCACGGGCCGACCTCATCCGATCCGGCCACGATCGGAAACGCACAGCCTCCACAGGTATCGACCGATCGCCTCGCGATGCATCGGCCCATCGAGGTCCAGGGGTCCGTCACCCTGATACCGGGGTTCCGGGCCGCGGTGCTCCGGGGTGGCGCCCTTCGACTCGCAGGTACTTCTGCGGGTCTTCGAATGCAGCCGGGCTTCGGCTGTCCGCGACTCCGCCTGATGGTCGCGCAGCGTGACCGTAGTCGTTGGTGGGCTCGGTTGCGGAAGCCGAAGACGTTGCGGGTTTCGAGCCTGATAAGGCGGTTGTCGCCTCGCTGGCGGCGTTGGTGATGCCCGTGGCCACGTAGGCCTCGATGCCGTCCCACCATTGGTCGGCGGTCTCGGCGAGGGTGATCAGTTCGGGCAGGTGGGGGCGGTCGGCGCAGAAGCTATGGAAGCGGTAGCGAGCGGCGGAGATCGCGGATCGGCCCGCAGTGACGTGGGCGTGCTCGGCGGTGAGGCGGAGCAGATCGCGCAGGAGCTCCCTGGCCTGCCATGCCTCGTGGATCTGCCGCCCGTAAGTGCCAATCCGAGTCAACTCAACCTTGACGAGCACGAGTTGTCGAGGCGCGAGGTCCTCGGATACGACGGTTTCGGCCGCTTCCCTCCCGCCACTCCCCCGTCAATGCGGCCCGACCGCCGAAACCGCCCCCAAGCGCGGACGCCCGCGCCGGGCGGCCGCCGAGCGGTTCACTGGTCTTTCGCCGGCGCCGGGGCGGTCAACGCCAGAGCGGCCAGCGCGGCGACGAGCATGAGACCCGCGTTCAAGAGGAACGCGACTCGATAGCCCTGGACCAGTGCGTCGAGGTGATCAGTGTGACTGCTCGCGTGCGAGGTCACCCTTGATGCGATGTTCACGAGCACGGCGAGGCCGACGGCCCCGCCGATCTGTCGGGAGGTGTTGAGCAGTCCGGACGCCGCACCGGCGTTCTTGGGATCCACACCGGTGGTGCCGCTGATGGTGACGGCGAGCAGCATGATGCTCACGCCGAACCCGCCGACCAGGTTCGGGCCGAGGATGTGAGTCAGATACGCGGGGTGGGTGGGGATAGTGGCGAGCCAGGCGATACCCCCGGCGGCGAGGAGGCCGCCGACCACCAGCATGGGTCGGGGGCCGACCACGGGAACGAGCTGGCGGGAGGTGACGCCGCCGACGATGAAGATGACGGTGATGGGCAGCATGGCCATACCGGTGCGCAGCGCGCTGTAGCCGAGAACCTGCTGGCAGTACAGCGAGAGGAAGAAGAGCAGGGCGGTCAGCGTCACACCCAGACAGAACATGAGCAGATTCGCGATCCGCAGGGCCCGCGGCCGGACCAGGTCGTGCGGGATCAGCGGGTGGGAGCTCCTGGCTTCGGCCAACAGGAAGAGAGCGACGAGGACAACCGCGGCGACCAGCGGGATCACGACACTCGGCGAACCCCAGCCCTTGGCGGAGGCCTCCGACAGCCCGTAGGTGAGCGCCCCGATCCCGAGGGTGACGCAGAGGGCACCGGGCAGATCGAGCCGGGTCCGCTCGGTGCCGCCGGAGGGGATCAGGAGCCGCGCCCCGACGACCATCAGCACGATGCCAGGGGGAACATTGACGAAAAGTACCCAGCGCCAGCTCAACTCGGCGGTGAGCACTCCACCGAGGACCACGCCGACCAGACCCGCGACCCCGCCCATCATGCTCCACAGCGACAGGGCACGCCCGCGCTCGTGTTCGTCGCCGTGGGTGGAGGTGATGAGGCTCAGGCTGCTGGGGGCCATCGCGGCGGCACCGGCTCCCTGGGCGATCCGGGCCGTGATCAGAAGCGCCCCGTTGGGCGCCAAGCCCCCGATCAGACTGGCAACCAGCAGCTTGACGACTTCTTTCACCCAGCGGCGGACGGTGGACTCGCCGACCTGGTTGCCGTCGGCCATGTCGGCCAGGCGCTGGTCGTGACGGAGTACGGCGAGCACGATGACGGCCTGCTTACCGGGTTCGGCCTTGCGCCAGGGAGAGCGCATCTGGTTGCGGCGTTGGCGTATCAGGTCGGCGACGAGATCGATGGTCCGCTTCGACAGCGGGAGACGAACCTGGTAGACAACATCCTGGGGGCCCTCGGCGGGCTGGTTTTTGGTCACACACTTACCAACTCCCGCCGGGGGCCTTTGCGTTACGGCATAAACCGGCCCGTCCGGCCGGCGGCGTCACTGGTCACCGTGGCAGGTAACGCCCGGACGCGGTGCGTGAGAGCCAGCCCCGGTCGGCCAGTTTGCGCAGCCGGCCCCGGACCGGCTCGATCTTCGCCGGGGTCGCCTCCCGGCCCAGCCCGAGGGCGACGTCCTTGGCCGTCACCGGACCGTCCGCCCCGGCCACGATCTCCATGACCCGCCGATATTCCGAGGTCAGGACCTCCAGTCCCATCCCCTCGACGCGGTCCAGCACCACCCGCATCCCGCCCGCACCCGGACCCACTGTCACAGCGGCCGGCTCCGGCTCCGGCTCCGGCTCCGGCTCCGGCTCCGGCTCCGGCTCCGGTGACACGATGCCCGGCGGCCGCCGTCCACCATCGGCGGCCTCGGCCCACTGCCCGAACACCACCTCGGCAGCCTCCAACCGGGCGACCTCCGTCTCGAGTTCGCCCAGCTCCTTGCGCAGCAGCTCGGCACGTTTCGCCAGCTCAAACCGCCGTTCGATCGTCCACGTCAGCACATCCGCCATGAAGATTCCTCCCGGCGCAAAACCTACGCGGCGCCCCCGAACCTCACTCCAGAACCCGCGAGAACACCCGCGCCGGACGATCTCGTGCTAACGATCACCCCACCTGCCAGCGTGAGTACCTCACCGCCGCATCACACCAGCCCCACTGACCTGCGGAAACGAGCTTGGCGGAGCCTCAGTGGACCACGCAGCAGGCCAGGAACGGCATTGCCTCAGCCCGTGGTGATGACTAAAGTCCGTCAGGTGACTGCCGGGTCGGCCATGAGCCATGCACGAGTGAGGTTCCCGGCCTCGGCATGATGGCGAGGCGGGCAAGAGCCCCGCCCCATTTCCGCGTCTTCCTGCCTGGCGCCCGTATGTGGCGCCCATCCCAGCGGATCCCAAGACCCGGAGACACACCTCACACATGCCGAACGACAAGAACTACCCGTACGAATCCGAACTGACGGCGACCGCCGTCCAGCTGAACCACACCGCCGTCTACGCCACAGACCGGCAACTGTCGGCCGAGTTCATCGCCGCGATACTGGGGCTGAAGGTCGGTGCTCCATTCGGGCCGTTCCTCCCCGTCGACCTCGGCAACGGGGTGACGCTCGACTACTACGAGAAGCGTGACGAGCCGATCCAGTCGCAGCACTACGCGTTCCTCGTGCCTGACGAACAGTTCAACAACATGGTCGCCCGTCTGGAAGCGGTTGGGGTCACCTACTACGCCGATCCCAGCCACACCGAACCCGGACAGATCAACCGCCTGTTCGGCGGTCGCGGCGCGTACTTCGACGACCCGGACGGCCACAACATGGAGATCATGACCCGGCCCTACCTCCGCCCCTAGGTGTACTAGCCAGGGTCTGTCGTCGAACTGCCGTCGTCGCTCGAAGGGCGGCCACACCGCATCTGGTGTGCGATCGCAAGTTACCGAGCGTGCCAGACGCCATGCGGCAGACGGCAGTTCGACGACAGAACCTAGGTGCTCCGGTTGCCGTCCACATGGAGGACGACCTTGCCGCGCGGGTGCTCGGTCACAAGGACCTCGTAGGCCGCGCGGGTCTCGGTGAGTGGCACCACGCGGTCCACCACCGGCGTCAACCGGCCCTCGTCGATCAGTTGTGCGATGGCCACCAGACCGGCCCGGTCGGGTTCGACGATGAAGAACAGGGCGCGAACTTCGTGGGCGGCGGCCTTCTCAGGGTCCGGGGGCTGCACGATGCTGATGAGGGTTCCGCCGGGCCGCAGCGTCGCCCAGGAGCGGTCCTGCGTCTCTCCGCCTACCAGGTCGAGCACCACGTCGACGTCCCGCACCAGGCCCTCGAACCGTTCGGCCCGGTAGTCGATGACCCGCTGCGCGCCGAGCCCGGTGACGAAGTCCATGTCACGCGCGGAAGCGGTGGCCGTCACACGCCCGCCCAGCGCCGTAGCGATCTGCACGGCGAAGGTGCCCACACCGCCGGCGCCGCCGTGAACCAGGACGCGCTGTCCCGGTTGCAGCTCGGCATGGCCGACCAACGCCTGCCATGCGGTGAGGGCCGCGAGCGGTACAGCCGCCGTGCGGTCGTGGTCCAACTGGGACGGCTTCGCGGCGAGCATGCTCGCGGGAACGGCAACGTACTCGGCTGCCGCACCGTCGCGGGTGAACGGGATCAGCCCGTAGACCTCGTCGCCGACAGCGAGACCGGTCACCCCGGCACCGACTTCGGCCACAACGCCGGAGACCTCGTGCGAGGGAATGGTCGGCGTTCGGTCGCGCCCCGTCCCGTCAAGGCTGTCGGTCCAGCTGGCGTCCCATTCGAGTTCGCCGGCGGTGATGGAGGCGGCGTACACCGCGACGAGCACTTCGCCGGTGGTCGGTTCGGGGCATGGGGCCGACTCGTAGACGAATTGTTCCGGGCCGCCCCGTCGGTGGGCCCGGACGGCGTGCATCGTACTGGTCATGAGGAGATCACTCCCATGATCGGACCGACCTCAGTCGGTAACATCGGCCCGATCACTCCTTGGACGGCAGATCGCTCCTCATCGGGCCGGCACCGGACGCCCCTTCGCCGACGCCGTCCCGCACGACCAGGAGGAGGAAGACCGCGCCTGACGCATTCTTGAACGCCCGGCGCCGGTCATCGCCTGCGACCACTGCCCCAGCTACGCCCGGGCCTTGCCCGACTCGCCCACGAGGTGCCGCCGCTGAGACAGTCCCCGAGCGTGTCCGCACACCGATATTGCGCCGCGGACTGCTCAGGGAGGACCCGCTCACCCGGTCGATACCTGCCGGGGTGCGGGGCGACGTGCCTAACGCCCTGATCGATGCCGACGGGGCAGGTGGCCCGCAACGATGAAGCAACCGCGGCGGCAGGAGAGGGAGTCACAGATCGAGGATGAGATCCGCGGGTGGTTGTGAGCAGCAGATGAGCGCGTTGCCCTCGGCCGGCAGGTCGATGGGGGCAGGAGAATAGTCGACACCGCCGGAGACGACTGCCGTCTCGCAGGTGTGACAGACACCGGTGCGGCACGACCACCGCACTGGGACGTCGCATGCCTCGGCGAGTTCCAGGAGTGTGCCGTAGCCGGGGTCCCAGGGGACGGTCAGGCTGCTGCGGGCGAAAGTGACGGAGGGGCCAGTACCCGGTCCGGGCGGATGGGCGGGCGGATGGGGAGCCGGCGCATCGGTCGGAACCACTCCGGGCGTCATCGCGGTCACGGATCCAAAGGTCTCTGTGTGGATCCGCCCAGGGGCCAGGCCGCAGTCCACCAGTGCTTGTGTCATGTCGTCCATGAACGCCACCGGACCGCAGATGTAGGCGTTGGCGTCCTCCGGGATTCCAAGGTCCTCGAGAAGCTGGGCGGTGAGCCGACCGGTGGAGGTGTAGTCGTCGCCGAGACGGTCGTCGTCGCGTGGGCGGCTGTACGAGACATACCGTCGGCCGGACGGCAGGCGTGACAGCAGGGTACGCACCTCGTCGGCGAAAGGATGCTCGGCGCCGTCCCGAGCTCCGTGCACCCACCACACCGCGCGGGGATCACGATTGTCGGCCAGCGCATGGAGCATGGCGAGCACCGGGGTGGTCCCGACGCCGGCGGAGACCAGCACGATGGCTGCCTCGTTGTTGTCGAGGGTGAACGTGCCTCGCGGGGCAGCTACATCAAGGACGTCGTCGACCAAGACGTGTTGATGCAAATAGCTGCTGCCCACGCCATGGGGTTCTTGCTTGACGCTGATCCGGTAGTGAGCGTCCCCCGGGCGCCCGGACAGGGAGTAGCTGCGAATAACCGGCGCGCCCTGCGGGTCGGGACGCATCCTGACGGTGACGAACTGGCCTGGCAGCGCTGGTGGAAGCGGACTGCCGTCGGTGGCAGCGAGAGTGAGGGAAAAGATACTCCTGCTCTCGGGGGCGATGTGCGTGACCACCAGGGGACGGAAACCCGGCCAGGCCGGCGGCTGGCTGCTCGCGGCAGCAGTCAGGCCCGTATTGCCTCCCGTATTGCCTGTTGACCAGCCCTTCGAGTCGTAGTCGTCCATGAGCGACTGCATGGACGTCTTCCAGCCGGGGCTGAGCGCGGGAATGCGGAGCGCCCGCTCCACCTGGGAGCGCGAACGCCCGGGTCTGTAGAGGACGGCGTCGATCTCCGCGACGGTCATGGCTTCCGGCCCCGTGGAGACTTTGACGATCTCGTCTCCGGCCTGGACGACCCCCTCGGCCAGCACCTTCAGATAGAAGCCGGGGCGTCCATGGGCGACCAGCAGGGCGGGCATCTGCGGTTCGTCCATGCGAAGACCTACGCGATAGCACGTCACCCGGGGCTGCGTGACTTCGAACAACGCATCGCCGATGCGGTACTGGTCGCCGATGCACACCTCGTCGTCGGGCAGGCCGTCCACGGTGAAGTTCTCACCGAACTGACCATGAGTGAAATCGTTGCGGTGCAGGTGCTCCTGCCAGTACCGATAGGAGTCCACCTGGTACACCAGCACTGCCCGGTACGGCCCGCCGTGACCGGTGAGGTCGCCCTGGCCGTCTCCGTCGATGTTCAGCTTCCTGACCATCCGCGGGCCCGTGACTGGATGCTTCCATACACCCGTATGCGTTTCTCGGCCCTTCCAGGGAACATCCCGGGGCATCCCGACATTCACCGCGACGAGCGTGGCCATCGGTGCGTCTCCCTGGTCGAACGGACCGCCCCCATCGCTGCCACGCTAATACGCGAACTGTCGATGGCACGTGCAGGACACGTGACGCAGTGCCCTGCACGGATCTCCTTTTCAGCACAGGTCCGTGCTGCTCATGGGCGGGCCAGGGATGGGGGGTGACACTGGGGGAGGAACAGCAGCCGTCCGAGTGGTCTCACCTGAGAGCGCTCTCAGTGTGTGCCGCAACGGACTGCAGCCCAGAGTCCCAATCAGGTCCATGCCAAGAGATGAACCCGTGCCCGCCGGACGCGGCACCCGGATCGCGGCATCAGGGGTCTCCCCCAGGTCCTCGGCGTGCTCTCGGCACGCTGCCCGGGTTGTCGCTCCACCGGCGAACACGGAAGGTGGAGCCAATGGCTGTCCACTTACAAGAAAGTGCAGGTGAATTACGGTGACCACCGCACCGTCCTCCGCAGCCGGTATCCGTTCGCCGGACACCGGAATCGCGCGGGAAGCGGACCAGCTGGTCCGGGACACCACGAGCGAGCTCGTCTACTACCACTCACGGCGCGTCTTCTGGTTTGGCGCCCTGCAGGGACGCCGTCGCGATCTGAGCTTCGACCCCGAACTCCTCTACATCGGCGCTCTCTTCCACGACCTCGGGCTCGGCGAACGCTTCCACGGGAGCGGCCGGCGGTTCGAGGTGGACAGCGCGGACGAGGCCCGGCGATTCCTCCAGTCGCACCATGTGCCGGAAGACAGCATCCGGCGCGTGTGGACCGCCATTGCGCTGCACACGACGCCTGGCATCCCGCAGTTCATGGAGCCGGAAGTAGCCCTGGTGACGGCCGGGGTCGAATACGACGTGCTCGGTATCGGCTACGAGGACATCTCGGAGGCCGACCGGGCGGAGATTGTCGCCCTGCATCCGCGGCCGGACTTCAAGCGGCGCATTCTCGCTGCGTTCACCGACGGGATCCAGCCAAAGCCGGAGACGACCTTCGGCAATGTGAAGGCCGATGTGCTGCAGCACTATGTGCCCGGTTTCGAGCGCAGGGACTTCGTCCGTACGATCCTCGACTCCCCGTGGCCGGAGTGAGCGGGCGCAACCGATCCGCACCGGACGGCGCCGCGGTGGCGGTTCAGCCGGCTTGGCCGATCGCACCGCGGAGCATGGCCACGGTCGTGGCCGCCGCCCGACGCTCCGTGTCGTCCTCTGTCGTACGCACACGCTCCTCCAGGAGGACAACGGCCGCCTGGATGACCCCGATGCGCACCGGAACGCTCCGCATTCCTGCCAGTACCGCGGCCGCCTGCTCCGCCGGGGTCACGCTCGCAGCCTGCGGGATGAGGGTGGTGATGCCGCGCCCGAGCGCACGGTCGCGGGGCGGTTGAGCTGCTGTGGTCACCGTAGAAGTCTGCCGCACCGGAACCCTGGATTCGGTCAGCGACTTGGCCGTTGTCCGTCCTCTTCATGGTTGATGTGTACGTAGACGCGCCTCAACAGGTCTTCCAGTTGCGTGCGTTCGTCTTCGGTCAGCGGCGCCAGAAGCTCTTCCTGCACGTTTCGGGTGTCCGACTGAATCTCTGCAAGCACGGATCGGCCCGCCGGTGTCGGTGTGACAGTGACGCGGCGCCGGTCGCCGGCGTCGCGGGCGCGGTCCACCAGGCCTGCGACCGCAAGGTCGTCGACGACCTTCACGATGTCACTGCGGTCGATCGCAAGTCTGGACGCCAACTCCCTTTGCACATGCGGACCGAAGTCGACGAGCGCGGCAAGTACGGCCATGTGCCACAGCCGCAGGTCACGCTCGGCCAGCCGCTCCGCGACCCGGTTCCTTGCCGTCCTGCCCGTCTTGGACAGCAGGTAGGACGTGAGTCCCAGAAGGCTGGGCGGTGTCTCGTTCATCGCCCATATCGTAGGGCCGCGCCCAATAATGGGTCCACACCTATCAATTGCACCCTGGGAGGGCCTTCCGATGGACGCGCTGCACCCCCGCCTGCTGGTCGGCAGGTTCACCGAATGCTTCCTCTTCTACGACGCGGTGCTGCCCGGGTTGATCGGGGCCGTCCGGGCGAGCGGCAGCGCGTCCGGACCGTACGCCCACTGGGACGTCGACGGCGAGGGTGTGCTGGCGCTCTTCGACCGCGGGGCCATGGCGGCGGTGGCCGGGACCGCAGGTCTGCCCGCCACGACACCGCCGGCGCAGGACAGCTCGATGTTCGTCTGCCGGGTCACCGATGTCGACACCGGACTGACGCTGTGCCTGGAACACGGCGCCTCACTGGTCACTGGTTCCTGCGACCGTCCGGACTGGGGGCCGAAAATTCGCACTGCCCATGTGCGCGATCCCGAAGGGCATCTGATCGAGCTTCAGTCGTATTGATCGGATGTCACACGAACGGCGGGCTCGGCTTGACCGGCCAGTCGCCCTGCGCGGCATGAATGTCGGTGCGGCACAGCCCGGAGGTCTCCATCCGCACCAGAACCTGGTGCCCGGCCGGGGTCGGTACCGGCCGCTCCTCGACGACGAGGGGTTCGGCGAAGCTGCGGACAACAGCGGCTTTTATGGACACTCCTCCGCTTTCGGACTGGCGCGTCGGGCCGAGGTCACCACGCCGGATACGGACCATGCGCCTCATGCAGTGACAGAAGCCTCGGAACAGAGTATTTCGAATATCCGGTATGCGCTTGTCCGGCGATCGCAACCCGTCATGGGCGCGGCCCGCCGTTGAGGCAGGCAGCGGTCATGGTCGCGCCCAGGTGCGCATGGCGCTGCGTGAGGCGAAGGCGGCCACGTCCTTGTCGAGCGGGTGGTCGGCGTACTGATGGATGCGCCAGGTCGCCTTGATACGGGGATGGCCGGCGGTCATGTAGTCGGCGATCCACAGACCGTCACCGGCATACGACGTGGTGTCGTAGTTCAGCCAGAAGTGCCGGTTGCAGTAGAGCAGAACCCGGTGGTGCGGCCTCAGGCGCTTGACCTCGCGGATGAAGCGGTCCTTCTCGGCATCGCTCGCCCGCGTTCCGTCACCGGTCACTTCCCAGTCCACGGCAAGCAGATCGCCCGCCTTCTCCGGGGCCTTGCTCACGAAGTACTCTGCCTGCGCGGTGAGGTTTCCCGACCACAGGAAGTGATAGAAGCCGACCACGCATTCTGCGTCCCTGGCGCGCTTGACCTGTGCGGACAGGTACGGGTTGACGTACGAACGGTCCTCGGTGGCCTTGATGAAAACGAAGTCGAGTCCGTCCGTGTCGAAGGACGACTGATACGAGCTGACATCGACGCCATGCAGCATGGGCACCGCCTTCAAGTGGGCTCTGTGGTTCCGTTTTTCTCTTTCTGTACGTGCCCGCAGCCGCCGGTTCCCATCCGTCCCTCCCCAGGGGGAACGTTCTTCCGGCCCCCCGGAATAGGTCGCTGTATCGACGAGTTGGTGAAGCGACAAGACGGCATTGCACTTCGCAGGCACCATCGGAGGTCGGATCCATGAAGATCGGCATCATCGGAGCGGGCAACATCGGCGGCAACCTGACCCGGCGTCTCACCGCGCTCGGCCACGAGGTGTCCGTCGCCAATTCCCGTGGCCCGCAGACGCTCACGGCGCTCGCCGAGGAGACCGGAGCCACCCCGGTCACCGTGGCGGAGGCGGCACAAGGGGCGCGCGTCGTCGTCGTCACCATCCCGGTCAAGGCCGTACCCGGCCTGCCCGCAGGGTTCCTCGACGGGGCGGCGGAGGGTGTGGTCGTCATCGACACCGGCAACTACTACCCGCAGCAGCGCGACGGCCGTATCGCCGCCATCGAGGACGGCCTGCCGGAGAGCAGGTGGACCGAGGAGCAGATCGGTCACCCGGTGATCAAGGCGTTCAACGGGACGTACGCGGAGGACATCCTCTCCAAGCCGCTCCCGAAGGGCAGCCCCGGCCGTCAGGCCCTGCCGGTCGCAGGCGACGACGCGGCCGCCAAGCAGACCGTGCGCGACCTCATCGACGAGCTGGGCTTCGACACGGTGGACGCGGGCGGTCTGGACGAATCGTGGCGCCAGCAGCCGGGGACGCCCGTCTACGGCAACCAGGGCGATGCCGAGACCATCGCGAAGGCGCTGGCCGAGGCGTCCCCGGAGCGTACGGCGCAGTGGCGCGCCTGACGGATCGGCGCGCCGCTCCGTCCATCGGCGACGGGGCGGGTTCACGTCGGATTTCCGCCCGGACCCGCCCCTCGTCGGTCCTGTGGCTCGCGCTCAGTTGTCGAAGGCCGTGCTGCGGCTGACCTTCTCCCAGGCCACTGTCTCGGCGCGGGCGGTGTCGAGAGCGGCGAAAACCGCGTCAGTCGCGTCGTCGCCGAGCGGCAGCCGCAGCGGCGTCCTCCAACCGGCCCTGTCCTCCGCGCTGAAGAGCCTGGAATCGGAACTCGGTGTACGGCTCTTCGACCGGCACGCGGGTGGCGTGGCCGCCACCGCCGCCGGACTCGATGTGATCACCGAGGCCCGTCTCACCCTGCGTCAGTCCGAGCGGGTGACAACCGCCGCCGAACGGCACCGGCGCGGAGAGACGGGCGTCCTACGGGTGGGGTTCGAGGCGAGCGGCGCGGGCAAGCTGACCACCCGGGCCAGGGCGGAGTTCGCGCGGCGTCACCCGGGCGTACGGGTGGCGCCGAAGCGGTACGACTGGGGCCAGGAGGCCGCTGCGCTGCGCGACGGGCTTGCCGATGTCGCCTTTGTCTGGCTGCCCAATGACCTGACGGGGCTGCATGCCGAGGTCGTGCACTCCGAGCCACGGGCCGTCGGTCTGCCGCCCGGGCATCCGCTCGCCGGCCGCTCCGGTGTCTCCCTACTCGATGTCGCCGACGAGCCGCTGATGTGGACGGAGCGGGCACCTCGCGAGTGGGTGGACTGGTGGGCGGTCAACCCCAGGCCGGACGGGTCGAGCCCGCGCTGGGGCCCGACCAACGACAATGTCGAGGAGATGCTGGAGCAGGTCGCGGAGGGGTCAGCGATCTGCTTCGCACCCGTCAGCATGGCGCAGTACTACGCCCGGCCGGATCTCTCGTGGGTCCCGCTGACGGATGCGGAGCCGCTGCGGACCGTGCTCGCCTGGGTGGACGGCGCGGACAACGCCCTGGTGCGGGGCTTCGCCGAGGTCGTACGTGAACTCGCGGCCGACGCACGGGCGTTGTCCGACGAGTGACTACCGCGCGTCGTACGGTGCGGCCGGGAGGCTGTCCATGAACGAGCTGACGGAGAACACGGCGCGACCGGGTCCGGGCGGGCCGTAACCGGGCGGCGAGCTGAGCCCGTACTCCTCCATCGTCGAGCGGTACGCGTCCAGCAGCCGGATGTGGTACTCCAGTGGCGCGCCGTCCGGGTTGGTCTTTCCCAGCGGCGTGGTGGGCTCCGGGCACCATGTCGTGAAGCGCGGGGTGATGCCGTGCGACATGAAGAACCGCAGGCCCTCGGTGGTCGAGTCGATGGCCTCGTCGACGGTCGTGAAGCCGAACGGCTCGGCCATCTCCACGCCCGCCACGAAGTTGGGAATGACGTTGCGGGCGCCGAAGACCTCGGCGGAGTCCAGGATCCGGCGGTGCCACTCGTCGCGGCCCACGTAGCGCTCCTTGCCGGGGCAGTACAGCTCGAACAGCCGGCGGTCCCACACTTCGTAGTTGGGGTGGTAGATCTGGACGCCGTAGTCGTGGAAGCGCTGGACATCGGCTTTCGGCAGTGCCTGCGCGACGACCTTGCCGATCCAGCGGCCGGGGAAGGCGTCCTCGATCGCCTTGGCGTACTGCCCGTAGAAGTCGGCTTCGTCGCGCCCCCCGATGTGGGAGGTGATGGCGCCGCCGGTCAGGGTGTAGGCGGTGGAGGTCTTCGCAGTGTCGTAGCGGTCGATGATGGCGAGTGCTTCCAGCACCTCCTCGACCGGCTTGACCCCGGTGTAGGGGCGTCCCGCCGCCTTGTGCTGGCGCCAGTTGTGGTTGATGTCGCAGTACTGGCACTCCTCCTTCGCGCCGAAGTACTGGCAGACGCGGAAGACCGTCAGATAGACGAGGTAACCCCACTGGATGGTGGGCGCGACCTCCATCACCGACTTGCCGTTGGCGAGCGTGTGCCGGTAGTAGTCCGGCATCGGCGGCAGACCCACGTCCGAGATCCGCCTGCCGTCCAGGTACAGCCCCAGGACGCCGTCCTCGTCGGCCGCGACGCGGTAGGGCGACGTCGGGTTCACCCGTACCGAAACAACCGTGCGGCGCAGCTCGTACGGGCCTCCGGTGAGCACGATCTCCTCCGGCGGGCGTCGCAGTGCGGCCGCTCCCAGCTCCGGCAGGGTGCCGTGGTCGAAGGAGAAGATGAAGTACGACTTCGGCTTGACGTCGCCGTCCTCGTTGTCACTGAGCGCGGACTCGTCGAACGCCACGCCGCCGCGGAGCAGGTCCTCCTTGATGACGGCTTCCCGCGGCACGTGCGGGAACCGTTCCATGAGCCGCTCGATCAGGTGGGTGCGGCTGGGGTCGTTGCGGCCGGTGTCGGTACGGCTGGGCATGTACGGGGCTCCTCGGTCCGGTTGTCGAATGTTCTTCCGGGTACGCCACACTGTGCAACGAACCACGGACGTGATCCGTTCGCGACGCCCGTCCGCATCCCTTCGCGTCGCCGTCCGTGGAGTCGGACAGCGTCGTGATCGCCGCTGCTCCCTCTACGGTGTACGCGCAGCTCAGCGACCCTCCAGCGATGGACGTCGGAGCCCGGAGAACCGTGGCGCCATCGTGCTCGGGGAGCGTCGGGAGGCGTACGTCGGCATGGTCTTCGAGGGCCGTAACAAGCGCGGAGCGATGCGCTGGACGACGCGGTGCACGGTGACCGCGGCGGATCCCGGTGAGCGGTTCGCCTTCCGGGTCCATGCGATCGGTGCACGGCGCCCGCGGCTGCCCGGGTCCATCGCCACCTGGGAGTACCGGTTCGAGGCGGTGGACGGGGGCACCAGGGTCATCGAGATCTGGACCGACGGCCGCCGGGCCTGGCCGGATGTGCTGGCCAACGCCTTCGACCGGGCAGCCACCCGGGGGCAGACCTTCGCCGACTTCCAGCGCGGCAACATCCGTACCACTCTGCGGCGGTTGAAGGAGGTTGTTGAAGCGATCTGACTGTTCGGCCTGCGGTCACGTGCCCCAGTGGGTGGGGCGGTTGAGCGACGGCGGGAGCTTCGTGGCGGCACTGCCCCACGCCGCGTTCAGCTGCGCCTGCGTCAGGAACAGACTCCCGGTGAGGTCGGCGCCGGACAGCTCGGCATCCCGGAAGTCGGCTCCGATCACATCGGCCCGGTGCAGGTCGGCGCCGGTGAGGTCGGCCGCGATGAGGTACGCACCGCGCAGGTCGGCCCCTTGCAGGTCGACGCCCTTGAGCCGGGCGCCGACGAGGTCGGCGCCGCGATGGTTGCGCTTCTTCTTGCGGGGGACGGTGGCGCGTACGAGTTCGCCGACGCGGAGCAGCAGCGCGGCCACGTCGTCCCGGTGACGGGCGACGTCCACGTCCGCGAACGCGTCGGGGGCGACATGGGTACGTTCGGTCTTGTCGATGGTGCGTCGTATCTCGCTGTGGAGGGGGCGGGCCGGCAGCAGCGTCAGTGCTTCGGTGAGGTACCAGAGCAGTTCGTGCGGCTGCCGCATGACCGGGAACACCTGGAACATCTGCTGCGCGGTCTGCGGGGCCCGCCGCCAGTCCCGTCCGCCGAAGGTCTCCTGGGAGACCTTCTGGCCGGCACCGAAGCAGTCGTACACCGTGCAGCCGGGGAACCCCTGGGTCCGCAGCTCGGTGTGAATGCCGCAACGGAAGTCGTCCTGCAGGTTGTGGCACGGCTTCCCGGCGTCCTTGTTGACCGCGAAGTCCGCCGACCGGGTCAGGGTCAACGCGACGCAGCACAGTCCGAAGCAGTTCGCGCAGTCGGCGCGCAGGGCGGCACGCTCCGTACCGTTGACGCGCTGCTCGGTGCGGTGGGTGCGGTCGGTCCGGGAGCCCTGGGCGTTGTCGGACACAGTGCGTTGGATCCTCTGGTGTACGGATTGCGTGGACGGTGCGGCATGAACAAGGAGCTGGGGCCCGCGGTGCTCGGCATGCATCGCGCGGTGAAGGCGGCGCTGGATCCGCACGGGATCCTGAATCCCGGAAAGGTTCTCGGCGCCGGGCCGGGCGTTCCGACGTAGCTCCTGGGTGTCGTCGCCGGTCGGACGGGTGGTCCGGGGCCCTTGTCAGTGGGGCGAAGCACACTGACAGGAGTGCGGGACGGGTAAAGGGGACGCGGATGGGCAGCGAGCACGACACCGGTTTCGAACCGGCCACCGGGGACGGCCCTTTGGCTCCGGAGCCGGCGGAGAAGCGTGCCGCGTCGGTGCGGACGGCGTGGGAGGGGCTGCTGCAGATCCGGCGGCTGACGAACACCGGGCGGGCGGCCCCGGAGGGCGTACCGGCTCAATGGGAGCTCCATCGGACGGTGCGGGCGGTCGCGCTGGCGCTGGAGGCGGCCGGTGTGCCCGCATCGGCCGTTGATGCGTCCGGGCAGCGGGTCGCGCCCGGGTACCGTGTGCAGGAGGGCGGGACGCCCGGCACTGTACGGGTGGAGTGGCTCGGTCCGCCCGGCAGCGGGGCTGCGCACGAGGAGGAGACGGAGCTGACCCGGTGTGCGGCCGCGCTGGGGCAGCTGGGCTGGACGGCGCTGCTGTACCGCGGGCCGCGACGCCGACGGTTCCTGGAGGTCGAGTCCTGAAATGTCACCCGTTCAAGACCTGAACGCGCCGTGGTGCAGAACCCCGCAACACAAGGTCTGTACGAGCTCCTTGACGCCCTCTCACGCCATCACTTAGATCAAGAAGTGAATTAAGAAGCGGTGTCGAGCTTTCTCCCGGGCGTCGGTCCAACGTGCAATCTGTCATGCACATGATCTACCTATGAAGAGTGATGTGATGACTGTGCGACCCCCCAGGCGGCGCCGGATGACGCCGCACGTCGTGGCTCCGCTCTGCTTGGCGCCCCATGGCGGCATCGCCGGCGGTTGTTCGGGTACCGGTTTTCCTTCGCCGGCCGCCACCCGGGCGATGCCACATAGGCCGACTTCCGGATAATCCGCCACGGACCCAATCGCGGTTACCCTGATAGACATGACTGCCATGGCACCCACCCGCACCGAACCGGACCTCTCCTTCCTGCTGGACCACACCAGTCATGTCCTGCGGACTCAGATGTCGGCAGCGCTCGCCGAGATCGGACTCACGGCGCGCATGCACTGCGTCCTTGTCCACGCGCTGGAGGAGGAGCGGACCCAGATCCAGCTCGCCGAGATCGGCGACATGGACAAGACCACGATGGTCGTGACAGTCGACGCCCTGGAGAAGGCCGGCCTCGCCGAGCGCCGCCCCTCCAGCAAGGACCGCCGGGCCCGGATCATCGCCGCGACCGAGAAGGGCGCCAAGGTCGCCGAGCAGAGCCAGCAGATCGTCGACGGTGTGCACGAGCGGGCGCTCACCGCCCTCCCCCAGGGCGAGCGCGACGTGCTGCTGCGCGCACTGAAACACCTGGTCGACGGACACCTGGCCACTCCGTCCGAGAGTCCGCAGACGGTCCGGCGGGCACGCCAGCGCGGGTAACGGGCCAGAGAGATAGGCCCGAAAGAAATAGTCCGCAACAAAACCATCTGCTAACGTCTCTCCTGTCACCTCATTTGACAGGAGAGACCGCATGTCCGCTCCTTCTGCTTCTTCCGCTTCTTCCGCTTCTTCCGCTTCTTCCGCACCTGCTGAGCCTCCGGCGCCGTCCGCGGCCCCCGCTCCCACGGCCCGCTCCCGTCGGCCGGCACTCGGGGTGATCGCCACCGGGATGCTGATGATCGTCCTCGACGGCTCCATCGTGACCGTGGCCATGCCGACCATCCAGAACGACCTGGGGTTCACGCCTGCCGGGTTGAGCTGGGTCGTCAACGCCTACCTGATCGCATTCGGCAGCCTGCTGCTTCTCGCAGGCAGGCTCGGCGATCTGCTCGGCCGCAAGCGCATGTTCCTTGCGGGCACCGCGGTGTTCACCGCCGCGTCGCTGCTGGCGGGCGTGGCCACCACGCCCGCGATGCTGATCGCCTCCCGGTTCCTGCAGGGCGTCGGCAGCGCGATGGCGTCCGCCGTCGGCCTGGGCATCCTCGTGACGCTCTTCACCGACCCCCGCGAACGTGGCCGCGCGATAGCCGTGTTCAGCTTCACCGGTGCGGCCGGGGCGTCGATCGGACAGGTGCTCGGCGGTATCCTCACCGATGCGCTCAGCTGGCACTGGATCTTCTTCATCAATCTGCCGATCGGGCTTGCGGCGCTCGTGGTCGCCGTGCCCGTCCTGCCCGCCGACCGCGGTCTCGGCCTCCGGGCCGGAGCGGACGTCACCGGCGCGCTCCTGGTCACCGCAGGGCTGATGGTGGGCATCTACACAGTCGTCAAGGTCGAGGAGTACGGCTGGACCTCGGCGCACACGCTCGGGCTGGGCGCCCTCGCCGTCGTCCTGCTCGGCGCGTTCGCCGCCCGCCAGGCCACTGCCGGAACCCCGCTCATGCCGCTGCACATCCTGCGATCGCGTACGGTCGCGGGGGCCAATCTGGTCCAACTGCTCATGGTCGCCGCGCTGTTCTCGTTCCAGATCCTGGTCGCCCTGTACCTGCAGAAAGTTCTCGGTTACGGCTCCGCGCGGACCGGACTCGCGATGCTTCCGGCAGCCGTGGCGATCGGAGCCGTGTCCCTGGGGGTCTCGGCCCGCCTCAATGCGCGCTTCGGTGAACGCCGGGTCCTGCTGACCGGGCTCGTCATGCTGGTCGGGGTCCTCGGACTGCTCGCCCGCGTGCCCGTACACGCGCACTACCTCACCGATCTGCTCCCGGTGATGCTGCTCGGGGCCGGTTTCGGCCTCGCCCTCCCGGCGCTGACCACGCTCGGCATGTCCGATGCGAAGGCCGATGACGCCGGGCTCGCGTCCGGGCTGTTCAACACCACCCAGCAGATCGGTATGGCGGTGGGCGTCGCCCTGCTGTCCACGCTGGCGGCCTCCCGCACCGAGGGACTGCTCACGGACGGAGAGAACCGGGCCAGGGCACTGACGGGCGGCTACCACCTGGCCTTCACCGTAGGCGCGGGCTTCCTCGTCGCCGCGTTCGCCGTCGCGTTCACGGTGCTGCGCCCGGAGCGGCCGAACCATCTCCCCGCGTCGCCACAGAGCAGCACTCGAAACCTCTGAACGTCCCACCGTTACTCCCGCGAAAGGCACCCCTATGAGCGCGAACACGGAACAGACGAGCAAAAAGGACGAACAGCAGCCGGGTACCGGGCCCGCGCCCCGCACACTCACCGATGACGAGCTGTCACGGCTCCTGAGCAACCAGCAGTTCGGAGTGCTCTCCTTCGTCGGACGCAGTGGCCACCCCCATCTGTCCACGGTGCTGTACCGATGGAACCTCGACGAGCGCGTCGTACGGATCTCCGCCACCGCCGATCGCCTCAAGGTGCGCCGGCTGCGAAACGCTCCGCAGGCCGCGCTGCATGTCCAGGGGCCGGACATCTTCTCGTTCGCCGTCGCCGAGGGCGATGCGGAGATCTCGGAGGTGACGGCGGTTCCCGGTGACGCGACCGGTCGTGAACTGCTTTCCATGACGCCCGGGTTCGAGGATCCCGCGGAGGAGACTGCGTTCCTCGAACAGATCGTGGCGGACCGGCGCGTGGTGATCCGGATCCGCGTGTCGCGTCTCTACGGAACGGCCCTGGACATCCCCGTCACGGATTCCTGAACGGCGTTGTCAGACCCATGAGAGATGCTTGATGGTCCGACACCTCTGACCAGGAGATGCTGAGATGCGCAATGACGAACTCGCCGCGGCGCAGGCGTACGTCCGGCTGCTGGAGGCCACTCGGGCCGCCCTCGCGGACCCGGACGAGGCGCCGTTGTACCTGCCCCTGCTCGCCTCGCCGATGGCGGAGGCCGACGGTGCACTGCAACGTGCAGGGCTCTGCGGCAATGAGGCCCGGTTCTTCGACCTCGTGCGGACCCTGCAGCCGAGCATGTCCGGCAGCGGTCGCTGAGCAGCACGGAACATTGCATACCGCGCAGTGTGGCGGCCCAGGCTGCGATGCCCGCAGCGGCGGCCGGTTCGTTCCCGAGGGGAAGGAACGGGCGGCCGCCTCGGTCGGTGCCCGCGGGCAAGCCGGGGCAGCGCGGCGGAATGCCGGTGACACGGCGGTGCCACCGCCCCTACGGTGGCTGCCATGAGGACGGCGGTCCGCCGATGATTCGAAGCAGCAGGAGCGCCCGGCGTATCGAGGCGAAGATTCCCGCCGTCATCCGGTCGGTGGCCAACGTCCAGGAAGCAACGTCCAAGGCCCTGCTCATCGACCGGGACACGCCCAGTGCCGCCCGCAGGCGGGCCACTTCACCGACGCCGGGCCCGTCCTGGACTTCCTGTCCCGCTCCGAACACCCTCGGCTCGCCGCGCGGACGCTGCTGCTGATGCCCGATCTGCTGGTGCACTGGCTGACCGGCTCGGTGGGCGCGGAGATCACCAATGCCTCCACCACCGGTCTGTTCGACGCGCGGACCGGCACCTGGTCCGATGCGCTGATCGGCAGGCTGGGGCTGCCGCGTTCGCTGTTCCCGGCGTTGCGTGCACCGGGCGATCCGTCGGGGACTCTGCTGCCGCAAGTTGCTGAGTTCACCGGACTGCCCGCCGGTACGGCGGTCACAACGGTCGCCTCCCACGACACAGCGTCGGCGGTCGCCGCGGTTCCGGCCACGGAGCCCGGATTCGCCTACGTCTCGTGCGGCACCTGGTCATTGGCGGGACTGGAGCTCGATGCACCGGTGCTGACCGAGGAGTCACGGGCGGCGAACTTCACCAATGAACGCGGGGTCGACGGCACCGTCCGCCATCTCCGCAACATCATGGGAATGCGGCTGCTGGAGGAGTGCCGTCGCGCCTGGGGCCATGCCGGTGCGTCCCCGACGCTGGCCGAACTGCTGACCGCCGCGGCCGACGCGCGTCCGTTCGCCGCTGATCGACCCGGACGACGAGACGCTCCTGGAACCGGGGGACATGCCCTCGCGGATCGACGCATTTCTCGTACGCACCGGGCAGGCGCCGCCGGACGGTCCTGGCGGCTGTGCGCGCTGTGTCCTGGAGAGTCTGGCACTGGCCCATCGCCGTACGCTGCGGCGCGCCGCAGAGCTGGCGGGCCGCGAACCGACCCGGATCCATCTGGTCGGCGGCGGCTCCCGCAATGAGCTGCTGTGCCAATGGGCCGCGGATGCGACCGGGCTGCCCGTCACCGCCGGTCCCGCCGAGGCGACCGCGCTGGGCAACATCCTGATACAGGCGCGCGCCTATGGCCTGGTGGGCGACCTTGCGGAGATGCGGCGGCTGGTGGCGCGTACCCAGGAGTTGCGTCACTACAGGCCGCGGGGCGACCGCCGGGCGTGGGACCGGGCGGCCGCCCGAGCGGAGTTCCGTTCCGCAGGGTGAGCGGGCCCCACGAGCTCCGAAGCGAAGTGAGCGGGCAGCGGCCCGGGGGCGCTGCCAGCTCGGCCGCTTGTGTCGGGGCGCCGCCGGGTCCGTGAATCGCGCCCGGGTCGCCGCGGGCCTCAGCCGGCGGCCGAGGCGTCGCGGGCGAGTCCGAGTTCGCGGCCGCCCAAGGGGGTGAAGAACGCTGCCACGTCAGCCGTCGTGACCTGGTCCAGCCGGGCCGGGCACCACTGCGGGTTGCGGTCCTTGTCGATGATCTGGGCGCGCACACCTTCCACCAGATCGGGCCGGGTGAAGGCGGTGCAGGAGACGCGGAACTCCTGGTCGAGCACCTCCTCCAAGCTGTTGAGGAGCCGGGCGCTGCGCACCGAGGCAAGGGTCGCCTTGAGTGCGGTGGGCGACTTGGCCAGAATCGTCTCGGCGGTCTCCTTCGCGGCGGGTACGCCGCAGTTCTGGAGCCGGTCGACGATCTCCTCGACCGAGTCCGCCGCATAGCAGGCGTCGATCCAGTCGCGATGCGCGGCCAGTTCGGCAACGGGCGCCTCGGTGACGTACTGCTGCACCGCCTCCGTGACGTCGGCGGGCGTGGCGGCCCCGGCCAGCTCCCGGGTCAGTTCCGCGAGGTGCCGCGACGGTACGAAATGGTCCGCGAGCCCGCACAGCAGGGCGTCGGCCGCTCCGACGGCGTCCCCGGTGAGCGCCAGGTGGGTGCCGAGTTCACCTGGTGCGGAGGCGAGGAGATGGGTCCCGCCCACGTCGGGTACGAAGCCGATACCGGTCTCCGGCATGGCGACGCGGGAGCGTTCCGTGACGACACGGACACTTCCGTGGGCCGAGATGCCCACCCCGCCGCCCATCACGATGCCGTCCATGAGCGCAACGTACGGCTTGGGGAAGCGGGCGATACGGGCATTGAGCCGGTACTCGTCACGCCAGAAGTCCAGCGATGCGGAGCCGCCCGCGCGGGCGTCCTCATATACGGCGCGGATGTCGCCGCCTGCGCAGAGGCCACGCTCCCCTGCCCCGCTGATCAGCACCGCGGTCACCGAGTCGTCGTGTTCTGCCCCGGTGAGGGCTTCGTCGACACGGAGCACCATGGTGTGGGTCAGCGCATTCAGGGCGCGTGGGCGGTTGAGCGTGATGTGCCGGGTGCGGCCCTCGGCGTGCAGCAGGACGGGGTCTTCGTTGTTCATCAGTGCGCTCCGGTCAGCCCCTGGGTTGTACCGCCCGCCGGTCACGGACGATCTTCCGTTGCTCATTCTGCGGTGGCGGTCCGCAGGTCGGGGCAGCAGGGGTACCGAGGACCCGCAGGGACGCGTTCGGCGGGCCGGTGGGAGCTCCGGGTCCGCTGTGGCAGTACTCGGGGACGGGTTCGACAATTGAGACACACACAAGACGCACATACAGGCCGTACTGTCCGCCAATCCCGCCGGACGATCTCCGGAGCAGGAATGACCGACCACGACCGGGAGCCAGACTCCGACGATACGCCCCGCCTTCAGATCGACCGGCCATACAGTGGCGAGACCGGGACGGAGGAGCGGCTTGCCCTGAATCGCACGGGCAGCTTCGAGTGGGACCTGGATGCGCGGTCACTGGACATCGACGCGGCAGGTCTGCTCGTGTTCGGACTGGACCCGGAGGAGTTCACCCCTGACCCGGGAATTCTGGTTTCGCGGCTCGACCCGGCGGAACGGGCCCGGCTGGAACTTGCGATCGACGAGGCCATCACGGGTGGCCACAGTTCGTACAGCGTCTATTTCCAGGTTCCGCGTGAGAACGGCACCCACCAGTGGACACATGTCCAGGCGCGGATTCTGCGGAGGGACGACGGGCGGGCGCACCGGGTCATCGGGGTCGTGCGGGATGCGACGGCGGAGGTCACCCATTCGGCCTTCGTGCTGGACCTGGAGAAACGCCGCCAACGGCAGACCAGCATCGTTGAACGCACAACAAGTGCGATGTCGCGTGCGGTGAGCGTGAACGACGTGACCGCCACGCTCACCGGTCCCGGCAGTCTGGCCATGCTCGGCGCGGACGGGCTCGCCCTCGGTCTGGTGGAGAACACCTCCATGAATGTCATCGCGGTGAGCGGGGTCGCGCCGGAGAGCATCATCGAGATCGGGTCCGGGCACCTCGATCCGCGGTTCCCGCTGGCCGATACGGTCCTCAGCGGTCGGCCCCGTTTCGTGACCTCGATCGCCGGCCTCCTGCGGCGGTATCCGGCCCTGGAGCCGTACGCGGACCAACTGAAGTTCCGCGCCGCCACCTATCTTCCACTGGTCGCGCAGGCGCGATCACTGGGCGGTCTCGCGCTCTTCTACTGCGAGCGGACGGCCTTCAACGCCGACGAACGCAACCTGTGTCTGGGGCTCGCGGCGATCGTGGCCCAGTCACTGCAGCGGGCGACCCTCTTCGACGAGGAGCGGGAGTTCGCCACCGGGCTGCAGTCAGCGATGCTTCCCCGGCAGATCCAGGAGATCGAGGGCGGCGAGATCGCCGTGCGCTACCACGCGGCACGCAGCGGGCGGCAGGTCGGCGGCGACTGGTACGACGTGATCGCCCTGCCCAAGAACCGCTTCGGCATCGTCGTGGGCGACGTGGAAGGACATGACACCCATGCGGCCGCCATCATGGGCCAGCTGCGCATCGCCCTGCGCGCGTACGCGGGCGAGGGACACCCGCCGGCGACGGTGCTGGCCCGGGCCTCGCGCTTTCTCGCCGAACTGGACACGGACCGCTTCGCCACCTGCACATACGCCCAGGTCGACCTCCCCTCGGGTACCGTACGCGTGGTCCGCGCCGGGCACTTCGGCCCGCTGATCCGGCACATGGACGGCCGGGTCGGCTCTCCGCAGATACGGGGCGGTCTGCCCCTGGGGCTCTCCACCGACTTCGAGAACGATGAGTACCCGGAGACGCGTCTCGACCTGGTGCCCGGCGAGACCCTTGTCCTGTACACCGATGGGCTGGTGGAGAAACCGGGCGCCGATATCGAATCGGGTGTCCGTGCGCTGATCCACGAGGTGAGCACGGGGCCCGCGAGTGCGCAGGCACTGGCCGACCATTTGTCCGACCGGCTCTGGGAGCGCTGGGGCGCGGGGGACGATGTGGCGCTGCTGATCCTCCGGCGCAGTCCGGACCCGGGGTCGCGGCGGGCGCCGCGCTTGCACCAGTACATCCACCAGGCGGATCCCGAGGGTCTCTCCGATGCCCGCTCCATCGTGCGTCAGGCACTGCAGGACTGGAGCATGGCCGATCTCGCGGACGATGCCGAACTGGTCACCGGTGAGCTGCTGGTGAATGTGCTTCTGCACACCGAGGGCGGGGCAGTGCTCACGTTGGAGGTCCTGCCTGAGCCTGTCCGCCGGGTGCGGCTTTCGGTGCAGGACCGCTCCAGTGCCTGGCCGAGGCGCCGGACTCCCGGCGAGACAGCGACATCGGGACGCGGTCTGCTGCTCCTCGACGCCGTCGCCGTCCGCTGGGGCGTCGAGCCCCTCGGCGAGGGGAAGGCCGTGTGGTGCGAGATCGGACCTGCCACACCGCCCGCCTCCGGGCCCCCGGTCGCTGCCGCGGCGACTACCACGGAGGCCCATGAGTCCGCAGAGCCGGCGGAGACCCCGAATCCGTCCGAGCCCACGGAGGAACGACGTTGAGGAAGCAGTGAGGGGCGCGCCGTCACGCACTGCATGATGCGGCACGCCCCTCGTCCGGCGGTCCCTGCGCGGTCCTACGCCCGAACCAGCGGACTGCTGAGCTACGTCAGCCCTGCGCGGTGCGACGCTTACGCACGGACCACATGATGCCGCCACCGGCCAGCAGCACGGCGACAGCCGCACCACCGATGATGGGCGTGGCGGACGACGAACCCGTCTCGGCCAGGTCGGGCGAGCTGGGGCTCGGCGAGGCCGCGGCAGGCGCGGTCTCGGGGGAGCTCTGGCTCGGCGTGGCGCTCGGCGCGAGCGCCTCCGTCGTGGGCTCCTCGGCGGGCTTCGACTCGGACGCCGTCGGCGTGGGCGTCGGGGTGTTGTCCTCACACACCGGTGCCTGCTTGGTGTCGTCCTGCGAGAACCGGTCGCCGTCGCCGGCCTTCACCACCAGGTGGACTGTCAGTTCCTTGTCGTGCTTCGGCAGTTCGAGCGTCTTGTGGAACTCCTTGCCGAATGTCTCGGTGGGCAGGAGGTCCTTGCCGTCAACAGTGACGGTCACCGTGTTGGCGACGTCGCTGTTGTAGGCGGTCAGGTCAAGCGTCACTTCACTACAGGTCACGGCCCAGGTGGGGGTGTGAGCTGCGGCCGGGCCGGCGGAAAGGACCGCGCCGGTCAGGCCGACAACCGCAGCGGCCGCGAATGTCCCCGCGGCACGCAACGATCTCCTGGGTATGGTCATGAATTGTTCCTCCACATGTTTCATCGCCTGAATAGCGGTGAGGCGCAAAGTACTGCCCAGCTCACAGGTTCGCGCAGCCGCCCCATGAACCACGTGGGTTCACAACTGTCACCACATCTACCCGGGTTGGTTTATGACGGAGACTTCGTTCAACGTGCGGCCCTGTGGACGGTGGCATGACGTAAGCGTCCGCTGTCGGACCGTATCGAACGGCCGTCAGTCAGAGTGGGCGGTACCTGATGTGCAGGCCGACGAAGCCTTTCGATCGAGATCCTCGACCATGAACTTGAGCCGTCCCCCGAAGCAGTAGCGAGGGATTCCATGCCGCCGGGAGTCTCGGTACATCCAGCGCTCAAACGCGCCCAGGTACTCCGGCGCTCCAACGATACCCACGTACCGAGAGGTCACGGGCGCCTTGAGCTCACCCCCCACCGTCTACGGACCCTCTCTGCGCGCACCCCAGCGCCTTCACCCGAGCCTCCGCCCGATGGGGTCACCCGGAGAATCCGACGATGTTCCGGGCCGGAAAAGTGCTGGAGGTCGTGTTCCCGTTCGGGCATCCTGACCGCATGTTGATCAGGGAAGCCAACCCCGAGGACTGGGCCGCCATCTGGCCCTTCTTCCACACCATCGTCGCCGCAGGTGAGACCTTCACCTATCCGACGGATCTCGGCCAGGACCAAGGCCGTGACTGGTGGATCCTGCCATCCCCCAACCGGACCGTCGTCGCGGTGGACGACTCGGGTACGGTCCTGGGCACGGCAAAGATGAACCGCAACCACATGGGCAACGGATCGCACATCGCGAGCGCCAGCTACATGGTCGACCCGGCGCACTCCAGGCAGGGCGTGGGGCGCGCGCTATGCGAATACACGATGCAGTGGGCGCGTGCTGCGGGCTACCGGGCGATGCAGTTCAACGCGGTTGTGGAGACCAACGTCCATGCGGTGAACCTGTACCGTGCACTCGGCTTTGAGGTACTGGGCACACTACCGGAGGGCTTCCGCCACCCGAAGAAGGGCTACGTCGGGCTGCACATCATGCACCGCACTCTGTGAGAAGCGCCGGGGACTGGCCCGGTGTCTCACGATTCCGGGGCGCTGCTGCCTTCAGCCGAACTTTGAAAGGAGTCCGGCATGCCCTGAGCCAACTAATGTTCCCCTTCGACCCCCTGCTGGTGACAACTGCGTTCCTGCCCGGCTGCTGCAATGGGCTGGAGGACTGGCGTGACTGGAGTGAGGTCGTCGACGGCAGCGGCCAGGCCTCCTTCGGCCACGACCCCGACGCGTTCGCCGAGCGCCTCGGCGACACCGTCCGGTTGACCGTCGACGCGGAGCAAAGCGACAGCCAGGTGATCGAGCTGTCCGTCACCGAGCTGCGTCATCTGCTCGACGGTGCCGAGCAGGATCTGACCAACTTCCTTGCGCTGGCGCCCGACTGGGTGTCTCAGCATCTGCCCGACCACGCCGGCCCCGTCACTGCCGCCCTTGCGCGAGTCCGCGCCCTGCGCGCGTCGACCGTACCGTCAAAGCCGTAGGGCCACGTCCCTCCTCCGTTGATCAACCGGTCGGCAGGTGGTCCCCGCGCTGTCGTCGTGTACGACGCGGCGAGCATGTGCGCGTGTACCCGGGGCACTTCGACGAGGATGCCGACAGCTGAAGCAGGTTGTTCGCGGCGTTCCTTGCCTTCAGACAGCCACGTGCACGGCGAGCGGTCCTGGGACGCCCCGAGGGCTCGATGGAACGATCCTGCGCGCAGGCAGTGAACCTTGGGCTGCCGATGACCGCCTTCACCGAACACGTCGACCACACCGTGTGAACCGTCGCTTTCCGAGCCGCTCCACGCGGGCACGCGAGAAGCCCCGGATCTTCGGTCCGGGGCTTCCTACGGCCCGGCGGAGGTTCGTCCTCCGTCGCTGGCTATCGGCGGGAGCGCATGCCCGTCTGGGCGCCTCCAGTTGCGGTCACCGACCCGCCGATGGCAGCAACAGCGGTTGCCGCCTCGGTGTTGTGCCTGACGGCCAGGACAACGGGGGCGACAATCGAGGCCGGACCTGTGGTCACCCGGCGCGGGCCTACCTGGACGTCGTGATCAGACGAGGTCGAACCGGTCGAGGTTCATCACCTTGTCCCACGCTGCGACGAAGTCGTTCACGAACTTCTTCTTCGCGTCATCGCCCGCGTAGACCTCCGCGAGCGCGCGCAGCTCGGAGTTCGACCCGAAGACGAGGTCGGCGCGGCTGCCGGTCCACTTGACCTCGCCCGTGGCGGCGTCGCGACCCTCGAACGTGTTCGCGTCCTCGGACGTTGCCTTCCACGTCGTGCCCAGGTCGAGCAGGTTGGCGAAGAAGTCGTTGGTCAGAGCCCCGGGGGTCGTGGTGAAGACGCCGAGCGGCGACTGCTGGTAGTTCGCGCCCAGGACGCGGAGGCCACCGACGAGGACCGTCATCTCGGGGGCGCTCAGGGTCAGCAGGTTCGCCCGGTCGATCAGCAGGTACTCAGCCGGCAGCCGGTTGCCCTTCCCGAGGTAGTTGCAGAACCCGTCGGCGGTCGGCTCGAGCGCGGCAAACGACTCCACGTCGGTCTGCTCCTGCGACACGTCCACGCGGCCCGGCGTGAAGGGCACCTCAACGTCGAAGCCGGCGTCCTTGGCGGCCTGCTCGACGGCCGCACCACCGGCGAGCACGATCAGATCGGCGAGCGAAACCTGCTTGCCGCCGGACTGGGCGGCGTTGAAGGACTCCTGGATCCCCTCCAGGGTGCGCAGCACCGCCGCCAGCTGGTCGGGGTCGTTGACCGCCCACCCGCTCTGCGGCTGGAGGCGGATGCGCGCGCCGTTGGCGCCGCCGCGCTTGTCGCTGCCACGGAAGGACGAGGCCGACGCCCACGCGGTGGACACCAGCTGGGACACCGACAGGTCAGAGGCGAGGATCTGGCCCTTGAGGGCGGCGATGTCCTCGGCGTCGATGAGCTCGTGCGTCACCGCGGGAAGGGGGTCCTGCCACAGCAGCGTCTCGGCCGGGACCTCCGGGCCGAGGTAGCGCACGATCGGGCCCATGTCGCGGTGGGTCAGCTTGAACCACGCCCGGGCGAAGGCGTCCGCGAATTCGTCGGGGTTCTGGAGGAAGCGTCGCGAAATCTGCTCGTAGGCCGGGTCGAACCTGAGCGAGAGGTCGGTCGTCAGCATCGTCGGGGCGTGGCTCTTCGACGGGTTGTGGGCGTCGGGGACGGTGCCCGCCCCGGCGCTGTCCTTCGGCCTCCACTGATACGCACCGGCGGGGCTCCGGAACAGCTCCCACTCGTAGCCGAACAGGATCTCGAAGAAGCTGCTGTCCCAGGTCACCGGGGTGTTCGTCCACGTACCCTCGAGGCCGCTGGTGATCGTGTCGCCGCCCTTGCCGGTGCGATAAGAGTTCCTCCAGCCGAGGCCCTGCTCCTCGAGCGAGGCGCCCTCGGGGTCGGGGCCGACGTTGTCCGCGGGGCCCGCACCGTGCGTCTTGCCGAAGGTGTGACCGCCCGCGATCAGGGCGACCGTCTCCTCGTCGTTCATCGCCATCCGGCGGAACGTCTCACGGATGTCGCGGGCTGCGGCGAGCGGGTCCGGGTTGCCGTTCGGGCCCTCCGGGTTGACGTAGATGAGGCCCATCTGGACCGCGCCGAGGGGGTTTTCCAGCTCTCGGTCGCCGGTGTAGCGCTCATCGCCGAGCCAGGTGGTCTCGGGACCCCAGTAGACGTCCTCGTCGGGCTCCCACACGTCCGCACGACCGCCGCCGAAGCCGAAGGTCTTGAAGCCCATCGACTCCAGGGCGACGTTGCCGGCGAGGACCATGAGGTCGGCCCACGAGATGCTCTGGCCGTACTTCTTCTTGACCGGCCACAGCAGACGGCGGGCCTTGTCGAGGTTCCCGTTGTCCGGCCAGCTGTTGAGGGGGGCGAAGCGCTGCTGGCCGGCCCCGGCGCCGCCGCGGCCGTCGCTGATCCGGTAGGTGCCTGCGCTGTGCCACGCCATCCGGATCATGAACGGGCCGTAGTGACCGAAGTCGGCCGGCCACCAGTCCTGCGAGTCCGTCAGTACCTCCGCGATGTCCCGCTTCACGGCCGGGAGGAGGGCCTCCCACCGCAATGCGGTGGGAGGCCCTCCGTGCCATTGGATGCCGACGGTGCGTCAGCGAGACGGGAACTCGTCCTTCTCACTGTCGGCACTGCGTCCGGGCCTGTCCTCGGCCGCACGTCCGCCGTCCTTCATGGACCGCTCCTGGATGCGCCGGGCCTCCTCGTACAGCCTGCGACGTTCCTTCGGATCGCTCGTCTGCTCGGCACGCTCGTTCAGCTCACGAACCTTGTCCTGCGTCTGCCGCGCACGACTGGCGGACTCGCCTGCAATGCTCATCTTCACTCCTGGGGAGGTGCGGGTGGGACACATCGCAGCCAACCAGCGCTCCACCGCTCGCGCACCCGGAAGCGTCACCCTGCGCAATCGTTGCAGGCAGTCAGCCTTGATGGGGTCGCGTCACTTCGAAGACGAGCATCTCCTACATTCCCTCTGCGTCAATGTGCTGGGTATCTGCAGCAATCCGGTACCCACCGGACCCGCGGGAAGGCCCTGATAGGTGGCTGCTCCACGGCCCGTGTCACCGAGCGGGTCAACTGGCCCGGTAGTGCGGGCGGCCAGCGCGTCAAGTTCTGCCTGCTGCTCGGCCTGAATCCGGTCGGTGAACTCGGGCCATGCCTACGCCAGCCAGGCACGGCAACGAAGCATGCGCGTGTACTCCCAGACGAGTTCGGCGTCGAATGAAGTTCCACCCTGCGGTCTCAACGGATCATCGCATGGCCGCGGACCTGCTCGTTCCGGGCGATCGCGACCGGGTTGGGCCGCTCACCCTCGACGGCCAGCCGCGAGGTCACGAATAACGTCGGGCGCGCGGGTTATCGGGCGGCGTGGTCGCGAGCACAGCGTCCGAAGCCGACCAAGTTCTCGCGGCTACCAGGGTTGGCAACGGACGTGGGCGCGTACAACAAGGACAACAGGGCCTCCCGGCATTGCTCGGTTCGATTCGCATCCCCGAGCTACCGAGAGGCCCTGTCTTCATGCGCTTACAGCCGGAACATCACCCGACCGGGACCCCCGTTCGACCCGCACGTTCCAAGATCGTTTGAGAAACGGCTTCTGAAGCCTGTGCGCCGGCCGGGTCAGGCCGGGCGGTCGTCGGTGATGTGCCGGTCCTGCACCTTGGTCCGGTACAGCCACAGCAGTACCGCCACGACCAGAACGGCGAGTGCCACTCCCAGTTCTGTGTAGCCGCCGTATCCGGTGATGGAGAAGCCGGTCGCGCCCACCACCAGCACCACGGTGAGGAACCCGGCCAGCGTCCAGGCCAGGGGCACGAAGAACCGGGGCAGCAGGATGGGACGCACGGCGTCGGGACGGTCCTTGCGCAGCAGCGCGAAGCCGGAGACCGCCAGCACATGGGTGAGGATGTATCCCAGGTTGCCCGTGACGATAATGGCCAGCGGGGTCTGAAGCACCGTCAGCACGAAGACATTGAGCACCAGGGCCACCAGCAGCGCCCGGGCCGGCACCCCGCGCTTGTTCAGCACCCCCACCTGCTTGATGGTGAGCCCCGTCTTGCCCATCTCGTACAGCACCCGGGAACCGTCCGCGAGACCGGTGATCATGATGAGCAGCAGCGAGGCGATGAGGAAGACCACCATGAGGTCGGAGGCGCCGCCCACCAGGTCCTGGAAGGCTCCGATGAAGAAGGTGGTGGGCTCCTTGCCGATGGCCTTCTCGCCGACGTACCCCGACAGGGTCAGTGGCAGCAGAATGAACACACCGAGGGAGAACAGCACACCGGCGCGCAGGGCCCGGGAGGTGTCGCGCACCGTGTCCTTGTACTCGGGGGCGAAGGTCGCGCACACCTCCACACCGAACGACGTCCACGCCATGACGTACAGCCACACCAGCGCCTCGCGCAGTCCCGCAGCGCCGTGCAGATTCCAGTGCAGGCCCTGCGCGCTCCAGTCACCGGAGAACAGCGGCAGGACGATGAATACGGCGAGCGGCACGAGCAGCGCACCGCCGGTGACGTAGACGACCCACATGGCGACATGCAGGCCGATCATCGCCGCGCCGAACAGCAGCAGCATCACGAGCAGGCCCACGGCTATGGGGAAGTCCACCTTCACCGGCCCGAACTCCACGCTCCAGTCCTGGCCGGGGAACCACTGGGCCCGGACGAACGAGCCGATGAGTCCGGAGTAGACGGCGAGGGCCGTCGTCCAGGGGAACCAGTAGCCGATGCTCGCGATCGGACCCACCACGGGCGCCCGCTTCTTCCAGCCCTCGGTCGCGTAGTGCGCGATCCCTCCGGAGGAGTCGGGGAACATCGCGGCCATCTCGGTGTAGATCCAGTTGGTCGCGGTGGCCAGCACCATCGAGGCCGCCCACAGGGCGATCGCACCCCAGGCGCCGAGTCCGCCGATGGAGGCGCCGAGCGAGGCGATGAGCGCCGCCGGCATGGTCAGCGACATCGCGAATCCGTCGAACCAGCTCATCTTCTTCGGCAGCGCCGGGGCGGACGCACCCGCCGATCCCGAGGAGTCCGAAGGGTCCGAAGGGTCCGAAGGGTCCGAAGGGTCCGACGAGGGTGGGGCTGGGATCTGTGGTTGGGATGACATGGCGTTCCCCTCAGGGTGGGCGCAGACAGGAGAGTCGATGAAGCCTGGTTATAGATGAAGCGAAAAACGCCTGTCAATACTCACGAACAAGCAACAGACGACTTTCGTTTTTGCTCAATCCACAGCCTTGACAGTTCTTGTTTGCTCAGCGAGTCTCCAGTTATCGCACCGGACCCGGGCCGGCGCGGCCCAGAGCCGACGCGCCTTTCCCGGTCAGGACAGGACAGGACAGAGAGGCCAACGCATGACCACCCCGACCGCCGACCGGCACCAGCTCTTCATCAACGGCGCGTACACCGAAGGCACCTCCGGGACCACCCACGAGGTCATCAGCCCCGCGACGGGCGAACTCGTGGGCACCTTCCCGCTGCCCGCGGCCGCCGACGTCGACGCCGCGGTGCGTGCCGCCAACGAGGCCCAGCCGGCCTGGGCCTCGACCAATGTGTGGACCCGTGCCGAGCTATGCCACCGCATCGGTACGGAACTCGGCAAGCGGGTGGACGAACTCGCCCGCCTCCAGTCCCTGGAGCAGGGCAAGCCGCTCGCCGAGTCCGTCGCCGACATCGAGGAGGCGGCCAAGCTCTTCCACCTGCACGCCGAGGACGCCGTACGACTGCACGGCGAGACGCTGCCCTCCACCGACAACACCAAGCGGATGTTCACCTTCCGGCGCCCGGTGGGCACTTGGGGCATCATCACGCCGTGGAACTTCCCGCTGCTGATGCTCGCGGAGTTCGTCGCCCCCGGTCTCGCCACCGGCAACGCCCATGTCGTCAAGCCGCCGGCCAACACCCCGCTCACCGTCCTCAAGGCGATGGAGGCGTTCGTTGCCGCAGGACTGCCCGACGGCCTCGTCAACATCGTGCCCGGAGAGGGCGACACCGGCGATGCGCTGGTACGCCACGAGGGCATCCACGCGATCGGGTTCATCGGCTCCACCGCGACCGGCGCGAAGATCCAGTCCGCCGCCGGACTCAAGCGCTCCATCATGGAGTGCTCGGGCAACGGGCCGCTCGTCGTCCTCGCCGACGCCGATGTCGAGGCCGCCGCCAAGGCCGCTGTCGACGGTGCCTATCCGTGCGCCGGACAGGTCTGCTGCGCCACCGAACGCGTCATCGTGCACGCGGACATCCACGACGCGTTCGTCGAGGCCGTGCTCCGCGAGGCCCAGCGCATCACCCTCGGCGACCCGTTCGACCCCAAGACGGTTCTCGGCCCCCTCAACAACGAGGGCGTCGCGGCCAAGATGGACCGCCACATGGCCGACGCCCGCGAGCGCGGCGCACGCATCCTGCTCGGCGGCAAGCGCGCTTCAGGGCACCCCACGGACCTCTACTACGAGTTCACCGTGGTGGACGGGGTGCCCGAGGACAGCCTGCTGTCCCGCGAGGAGTCCTTCGGCCCGGTCGTCCCGATCATCACCGGGCAGGACGAGGACGACATTCTGCGCATCGCCAACGACGACAAACTGGGCCTCCAGGGTGCCGTCTTCACCCGCAGCATGACCTCCGCCTTCCGCTTCATCGAGGAGATGGAGGTGGGCCAGGTCGTCGTGAACGAGAGCAACAACTGGTGGGACATCAACATGCCTTTCGGCGGCGCCGGCGGCCGCTCCACCGGCTGGGGCCGCATCGGCGGCAAGTGGACGCTCATGGACATGACCGACATGCGTACCGGCGTCATCAGTCTCTGACCGCCCCGCTCACCCGACCGTCCGCCGACCGGGGCCCCGACCAGCGTCGGGGCCCCGGCCTGCACTGCCCCGCCAAGCCTGCAACGAGGTACCCGCCACATGACCACCGCAGCCCCGCGCCCCACCGACCACCGCAGCCGACTGCGTGACACGAAGGCCGCCCCCTACTGGCTGGACCGGCCCGAGCACCCCGCACCGCTGCCCCGGCTGACCGCCGACACCACCTGCGATCTCGCCGTCGTCGGCGGCGGTTACACCGGGCTGTGGACCGCCCTGCTCGCCAAACGCGCCCACCCCGAACGGGATGTCCTCGTCCTCGAACAGAACACCTGCGGCCACGCAGCCAGCGGCCGGAACGGCGGATTCTGCTCCCCCAGCATCACCCACGGGCTCGCCAACGGCGCCGACCGGTGGCCCACCGAGGCCCGGCTGCTGCACCGCCTGGGCATGGACAACTTCGATGCCTTCCGGCGGGATCTGGACACCCACGGCATCGACTGCGGATTCGTACGCAGCGGCAAGGTCACCGTCGCCGCCACGCCATGGCAGGCGAAAGGGCTCAAGGACGCCCACGCGCTCGCCCACCAGTACGGCGAACAGACCCGGCTGCTGGACCGCGACGAACTGCGGAGCTACGTCGACTCCCCCATGTGGACCGCCGGCCTCTGGTCCCCCGACTACGCGCTCCTCGACCCTGCCCGGCTTGTCTGGGGCCTGCGCGCCGCCTGCCTCGACCTCGGGGTCCGCATCGCCGAGCACACCGAGGTCACCGCCCTGACCACCCGTCACACCGGGCGGGTCCGCCTCGCCACCCCCTATGCCGCGGTCGGCGCCCGGCAGGTCGCCCTCGCCACCAATATCTACCGGCCCCTGCTCAAGCGCCTCTCGCTCAGCATGATTCCGGTCTACGACTACGCGTTGACCACCGAACCCCTGAGTACTGAGCAGCTCGCCGCCATCGGCTGGAGCGGCGAGCACGGAATCACCGACGCGGGCAACCAGTTCCACTACCTCCGCAAGACCGACGACAACCGCATCCTGTTCGGCGGCTACGACGCCATCTACCACTACGGCAACCGGGTCGACGAGCGCCTCACCCAGCGCCCCGCGACCTTCGACACCCTCGCCGCCCAGTTCGCCGAAGCCTTCCCCGCCCTCGCCGACGTCCGCTTCTCGCACTCGTGGGGCGGTGTCATCGACTCCACCACCCGCTTCTGCATGTTCGCCGGCACCGCCGCGCACGGCCGGATCTCCTACGCCCTCGGCTTCACCGGACTCGGCGTCGGCGCCACCCGCTACGGCGCCCAGGTCATGCTGGACCTGCTCTCCGGCCGACGCACGGAACGGCTCCGGCCCGCCATGATCCGCCGCCCTCCCGTGCCCTTCCCCCCGGAGCCGGTCCGGTATCTCGGCGTCGAGGCCACCCGGTGGTCCATGGCCCGCGAGGACACGCACGGCCATCGCAACCTGTGGCTGCGCACCTTGGACCGACTCGGCCTCGGCTTCGACTCCTGAGCCGGGCAGGATAGGCCCGTACGACCAAAGATCCAGGCCCGCACACCGTGGCGGACCGTACATGAGAGCCGGAGCAACAGCATGAGCACGCTGGGTGGCAGCCCCCTGGACGACACCGACCGCCAGATCATCGCCGCACTCCAAGCGGACGGCCGCCGCCCGTACAGCCAGATCGCCGACGAACTGGACATCCCCGCCTCCTCCGTGCGATATCGCGTCCAGCGCATGGAGGAGAACGGCACCCTCCAGATCGTCGGCATCGCAAACCCGCTCACCATCGGCTTCGACCGGTTCGCCATGGTCGGCATCCGGGTCAGGCCGGGCAGCGCCCAGGAGGTCTGCCGACGGCTGCGGGAGCTGCCCGAGACCTCGTACGTCATCATGACGGCAGGCACCTACGACGTGATGGCGGAGGTGATCTGCCGGGACACCGACCACTTCACCGACCTGATGAACCGCAGACTGCACCACATCGACGGAGTCGTCTCGACCGACTCGTTCTTCGTGCTGGAAGTGCACAAGCTGGCGTACGGCTGGGGCGTCGGTGAGGTGAACACCTCGCTGCTCGACGCCCCGCAGCCGCCGCTCAGCGCCGGTCTCGACCAGCGCGGCTGAGCCGCGTCGCGAGCGTCGGCTCGCGAATCCCACATGCACATGGCCGTGATGGGTGTCGTCGGTGAGGAACTGATTCGTCCTCGCGCCCCCGGAGGGCCGGATCGGCGCGCCGACGTCGTACGAGCCGGCCGCTGCCGCATCGCGCAGGAACGAGTCGCCCAACGGCGCGAGGTGGCCGGATCGACGACCATGTGCCCGTCGATCCGCCACCGTGTCCGCCGGAATCCCGCCGTACTGCGCGTCGATCACCCGAAGGGCGGCCCCGTCCACGGCGGCGTGCGGCGGGCCTGCCCGGTCCACCAGTGGCGGCGGGGCCCCAGCGCGGCCATGCGCCTCTTCGCCGCTGCCGCACCCGCCCCGATCGGCGGGTCGGGCACCGATCGCCTCCACCACCCGTACGGCGTGCAGTTTCACGGCGGTTCCACGTCGTCACGGTCGGGGCGCCAGGCCGTGGTCGCGGGCAAGGACGAAGGCGGAGACGGAGACGGCACCGTGGATTCCGATGCGGCCGGGGACACGGATGTGGACGGCCGGCCGCTGTCCGCGAAGTTGCCGAGGAGCCCGTAGTGCCCGCGCACGGTCCACCGGTACCGAGCGGCCGTGCGCGTCGGCCGAGCGGTTGTCGCATGCGATGCCCCGTTCCCGTTCGGGGACCGGTTCGCCCGGGCTCGGAGCCGTACAGATTTCGATGGTCAGGCATGAATAGCTTCATCATCTTCCATTCACCCGGGCGCGACTGCCAGCATCGGCGCACCGCCACCCCGTGAGGGAGAATCCGATGAATCGTCCCCGTTCTCTGCGCTGCCTGGCAGCCCTCGCCGTCCTGGCCCTCGCGGCCACGGCCTGTGGACGCTCCGATCAGGGCGATGCCCCGTCCGGCAGCGCCTCGCAGACCACCGCCGGCCGGACCGCAGCCGAACTGCTCCCTGCTCAGTACCGGCAGAAGGGTGTGCTGCGCGTGGCCACCGCGGTCGGCTATCCGCCGATGGAGATGTACGAGCCCGGGACCACCCGGCTCACCGGTGTCGACCCCGACCTGGCCAAGGCCATCGCCCAGCGGCTCAAACTGAAGCTCGAACTCACCAATGCCGCCTTCGACGGACTGATCCCGGGGCTGGAATCCGGACGGTTCGACCTGGTCATGTCATCCATGACCGACAGTGCTCAGCGGCGCCAGGCGGTCGACTTCGTCGACTACTTCCGCACCGGCGGCGTGATCATGACGAAGAAGGGCAATCCGCAGGGCATCAACTCACTCGCGGATCTGTGCGGGAAGACCGTCGTCCTCGCCAAGGGCAGCTCGAACCTCCAGATCGGCGAGGAACAGAACGCCAAGTGCCAGGAGAAGATGCGGATCTCCCAGAGCGAGGACGCACCGACCGGGCTGCTCCAGCTGGACAGCGGACGTGCGGTCGCGACCATCGTCGACTATCCCGTCGCCAAGATGTTCACCAAGAAGAGCAGCGCGTACCAGGTCCTGCCGGAGCAGTACGGCACCGCCCCGTGGGGCATCGCGGCCGCGAAGAGCCAGGCCGGACTGCGCGACGCCGTCCACAAGGCCCTGCAGGAACTGATCGACGACGGCACTTACAAGAAGATCCTCGACACCTGGGGAGTCGGCGACAGCGCCGTACCCGCAGCCACCGTCAACGACGGGCAGTGAGAAAGGACATGAGCCACCAGAAGATGCCCGGCGCCTCCCTCGGTGCGGCGCCGGACCCGGCCCCCACGGACGCGAGACCGCAGGAGGACGACCTGTCCCTCCAGGTGACCAAACGCCCTCGTCCCGGGCGCTGGCTGGCGGTCCTCGCCGCGGCACTGTTCGCGGTGTGGCTCGCCTACACCGTCATCGTCAATCCCAACCTGCACTGGGACATCGTCGCCGAGTACCAGTTCGACGGCGTGATCCTCAAAGGCCTCGGGGTGACCATTCAGCTCACCCTCGTCTCGATGGCTCTCGGCATCGCCATCGGGATCGTCGTCGCGGTGATGCAGCTTTCCGACAGTCCCGTACTGCGTCTCACCGCCGGCGCCTACACCTGGTTCTTCCGGGGCACCCCACTGCTGGTCCAGCTCATCTTCTGGTTCAACCTGGCCCTGCTGTTCCCGGTGATCAGCATCGGTATCCCCTTCGACGGCCCCAAACTCATCAGCTGGCAGTCCAACCAAGTCATCACCGGATTCATGGCCGCACTGCTCGGCCTGTCCATCAACGAGGGCGCTTACATGGCCGAGATCGTTCGGGCCGGCATTCAGAGCGTGGACCCCGGCCAGCGCGAGGCAGGCGCGTCCATCGGCATGTCGAACCGTCAGATCCTGTCCCGCATCATCCTTCCGCAGGCGATGCGGGTCATCATCCCGCCGTTCGGCAACCAGTTCATCTCCATGCTCAAGACGACTTCGCTGGTCTCGGTCATCGCCGGCGCCGATCTGATGACCGTCTCCCAGCACCTCTACCTCGCCAACTTCGAGGTGGTCGCGCTGCTCCTGGTGGCTTCGCTCTGGTACCTGGTGCTCACCACGATCGCCAGCATCGGCCAGCACGCCGTCGAACGCCGCTACAGCCCCGGCGCCGCTCCCGGGCTGCGGAGCAGGGTCCTGGCCAATCTCGTACCCCGGCGCGCCAAGAAGGGGGCAGCAGCATGAATGACGTGATCCTCAGGGCCCGCGGGGTCCGTAAACGATTCGGTGACACCGAGGTGCTCAAGGGCATCGATCTCGACGTCGGCAGCGGTGAGGTGCTCTGTGTCATCGGCCCCTCCGGGTCCGGGAAGTCCACGCTGCTGCGCTGCTTCAACCACCTTGAGCAGATCGACGCGGGGCGGGTGTGGATGAACGGTGAACTGATCGGCTACGAGCAGCACGGCCCGTCCGGCCGCGTGCTGCGGGAACGGCGCGCCCGCGACATCCGACGCCAGCGCGAGCGGATCGGCATGGTGTTCCAGCGGTTCCATCTGTTCCCGCACCGCACAGCGGTGCAGAACGTGATGGAGGGGCCGGTCGCCGTCAAGGGCCGGTCCCGTGCGCAGGCCGAGAAGCAGGCCCGGCAACTGCTGGCCGACGTCGGTCTCGCGGACCGCGCGGACCACTACCCGGCGCAGCTGTCCGGCGGGCAGCAGCAGCGCGTGGCGATCGCCCGCGCACTGGCCATGGAGCCCACGCTCATGCTCTTCGACGAACCCACCTCCGCCCTCGATCCCGAACTCGTCGGCGAGGTCCTGGGCGTCATGCGCGACCTGGCCCGCAGCGGTATGACGATGGTCGTGGTCACGCATGAGATGGGCTTCGCCCGCGAGGTCGCCGACCGTGTCCTGTTCATGGATCAGGGCGCCGTCGTCGAGTCGGGAAACCCGGAGCTTCTGTTCACCGACCCGCGGCACGACCGCACGCGGGCCTTCCTGTCGACGGTGCTGTGATGGGCCGCCCCCTCGATCTGCTGCTGCGTGGCGGCACGCTCGTCGACGGAACCGGCGCACCCGCCAGGGAGGCGGACATCGCGGTGGTGGACGGGCGGATCGCCGTGCTCCCCGCCGGTACCCCGGCAGCGGCGGCCGAGACCCTCGATGTGACGGGCCGGGTCGTCACACCCGGTTTCATCGATGTCCACACGCACTCCGATGCCCTCGCGGCACCCCACGGCAGCGCCGGCGCCACGGAGCCGACGGACGATCTCCGCCTCGCGCCGCTGCTCCAGGGCGTCACCACGGAGATCTGCGGCAACTGCGGGACCAGCCTGTTCCCCTCGCTCCCGGAACGGCTGCCGGTACTCGCCGAACATCTCAGGGTGACGTTCGGACTCGGCCCGGTCCGGCCCGCGGTGGACTTCGACACATTCGCCACCGGACAGGACCCCGCCCTGCGTCGCACCCATATCGCCTCGCTCGTCGGCCATGGCACGCTGCGCGCGGGAGTGATGGGCTTCGAGGCCCGCCCGCCCGGGCCCGACGAACTGGACACCATGTGCGCGCTGCTGGACCGGGCGCTGACCCAGGGAGCGGCCGGCCTGTCCACCGGGCTGATCTACCCGCCCGGCACCTACGCCGACACCGAGGAGATCGTCGCGCTGGCCAGGGTCGCCGCCCGCCATGGCAAGCCCTACGTCACTCATCTGCGCGACGAGATGTCACAGGTGGAGTCGGCCCTGGAGGAGGCCCTGGAGATCGCGGTCCGCTCCGGCGCCCCGTTGCAGATCTCCCACCACAAGACCGCGGGCCGGCACGCCTGGGGCGCCACGCTGCGCACCCTGCCCCGGCTGGAACAGGCCCGAGCCGAAGGCGTGGACGTGCTGTGCGACGTCTATCCGTACACTGCGGGAAGCACCGTCCTGCACGCCATGCTGCCCCCATGGACGAGCGAGGGCGGTGTCGGCGCTCTGCTGGAACGGCTGCGTCGGCCGGAAACGCGCGACCGGATCAGGGCGGACATCGCTCAGGGCGTCAAGGGGTGGGAGAACACCGTGGGAAACGGTGGCTGGGATCTCATCACGGTGGCCGCCGCGCAGGCGCACCCCGAGGCCGAGGGCCGCAGCATCGCCGACCTCGCCGCCGAGCGCGGCGTCCACCCGGTCGACCACGCGTGCGACCTGTTGCTTGCCGAGCAGGGCGAAGTGACCATCATCAGCCACTCCATGCGTGAGGACGACGTCCGACGGGTGCTCGCCAGCCCGTTGTCAATGATCGGCTCGGACGGCGTCCCCAAACCCGGTCGGCCGCATCCTCGTTGGGCGGGGAGTTTTGCCCGCGTACTCGGCCATTACGGCCGCGACGAGCAGCTGCTCCCGCTGGAGAGCGCGGTGCACAAGATGACCGGACTGCCGGCGCGGCGGTTCGGACTCACCGGCCGTGGTGTGGTCCGCGACGGCGCCCTCGGCGATCTGGTCGTGCTCGACCCTGCGTCGGTACGCGACACCGCCACCTTCGACCGTCCCCTGCTGGCACCGGAAGGCATCGATACTGTCGTGGTGGCGGGACGGGTCGCAGCAAGAGGCGGCTGCCCGACCGCGGTGCGGGCGGGAGAAGTGGTGAGGATCCGATGAGTCTGGCCCGAGTGGCCGCGGCGGCGCGGCGCTCGGCCGCGCTGCCGCTCACCCTGGCTGTCGCCGCCGTCGACATCGACGGCGGCGAGACGGTGGGCGTCGACGAGCGCACCGTTCTGCCGGTCGCGTCCGCCTCGAAACTGCTGCTGCTCGCCGAGGTCGCACGCCGGCTGGACACCGGGGAGCTGCTCGCCGACCGAACCGTGGACGTCCTCGACGAGGACATTGCGGACGGTACCGGTCTGCTGCGCCGGATGAGCAGGCGCGGCTGGACCGTCGAGGACCTGGCCTGGCTGACCGCTTCGGTGAGCGACAACACCGCCACCAACGCACTGCTGCGCCTGGTGGGGCGCGAGTCCACGGCCCGGTTGGCGAAGGATCTCGGGCTCGACCGCCTCACGCTGCACGACAAGGTCCGTGACGTCCGGGGCCCGGACGTGCCCCCCGTCTTCGCCACCGGCACCGCACAGGACTTGGCGCGACTGGTGACCCATGCGGTACGCGGCACGATGAGCTCCCCGGCGGCCTCCGCCGGGCTGCTGCACTGGATGCGTGCCAACACCGACCACGGCCTGGTCCCCGCCTTGGTGGATCACGACCCTTACGCCCCGGGCTTCCCGGACCCGCTGCCCGACGGGCTTCTGGTCGCCAACAAGACCGGCACCGACACCGGGGTGCGCGCCGACGCCGGTGTCATCGTCGGGCGGCGCCGACTTGCCTATGCGGTGGTGGCGCACTGGGACACGGTGCTGGGCCCCAGCACCGAGCGGGCCGCGGTGCATGCCATACGGGACGTCGGCCGGACCCTCGCTTCCTGTGCCCGACGCGGGCCTGCCGAGTAACGGCCTCCCCCGCGATAGGGAGTGGATCAGCGAGCGGCGTCATGCGGCTTCGATTGCAAGGCGGAGGAGGGAGTCGACGCGGAGCGTCGGTGACTGACGACAACGCGGCAAGCGGAGTCGCATGACGCCGGGAGCCCACTCCCTATCGCGGGGGAGGCCGTAAGGTGCCGGCCCCCGAAGAGGCGGGCCCGCGTGGTCACGACGGGCGGGCCGACGGCCGGTCGGCTTTCGGCCTGCCCGTCGTGACCGCGCGGGGCACACGCCGCCCGCCGGCACAGGGGGTGCGGCCTCGCCTATCGAGAGCAGGCGGCAGCACGGTCCGCCGGTCAGGACCACTGCATCTCCAGCAGTGACCGGATCTCCTCTGCGGCCGAGCGCAGCTCCGCGAGGAAGATCCGGAGCAGCGGGTTGCGGTTGGTGGGCCGGGTGGCGACCCCGATGCGCCGGTGCAATTGGGGGTGGTCCAGTCGGCAGACGTGCACGCCCGTGGTGTCGCCGAGCCCGAGAGCCGGGACGAGTGCGATACCCATGCCCGCGCGAGCCAGGTTGATCGTGACCTGGTAATGATCGCTGCGGCAGCGGACCCGGGGCCGGAACCCCTCGGCCGCACACGCGCGCTCAAGAACAGGTTCGCCCGTGTGGCCGCCGTGCGTGCCGATCCAGCTCTCCCCCTCCAGGGCGGCGAGCCGGACCGCGCTGCACCGCCCGAGGCGGTGCCGCAGGGGGAGGACCACCAGTTGCGGCTCGTCGAAGAACATCTCCACACTCACGGTCGCCTGTCGGCACCAGGGGTCCATCGGATGCTCGAAGACGACCGCGGCATCCAGCCGGCCCGCCTCCAGATCGGGCACCAGCTCGTGCGGCTGCCCCAGGATCAGCTCCAGTTCGACCTGGGGCCGCTTCGCCGCGAACGCCGACAGCGCCCGGGGCAGCAGCTCAAGGCCCGAGGAGGCGAAGAAGCCCAGCCGCAAGAGACCGGCCTCGCCTTCGGAGTGCGCCCGCAGGTCGTCCTGTGCGACGGCCATCAAGTCGGCGACGGCCTGCGCGTGCTCGGCCAGTCGCACACCGGCTGCCGTCAGCCGCAGGCTCTGCGGCTGACGTTCCACCAACGCCACCCCGAGCTCCTGCTCCAGCCGGGCGAGTTGGTGCGAGATCGCGGACGGGCTCAGATGCAGCGCCCGGGCCGCGGCCACGATGGTGCCGGTTCGGGCTATTTCCAGCAGGACGAGCAGGCGGGCACTGTTCAGCATCGGGTCAGGTTAGGCCGTGCCGACGCACTGCGCCGCCACGGCACCGGGCCGCACCGTCGCCGCAGGCGCCAGGAGCCCGGCGTCCTCGTCCACGTCCAGACGCAGCAGGTCCTCCTCGGTCTCGCGGCGCACCACGGTGCGGGCACGCCCGTCCGCCACGAAGACGACAGCGGGGCGCGGCAACTTGTTGTAGTTGGAGGCCATGGCGTATCCGTAGGCGCCGGTGACCGGCGTGGCCAGAAGATCTCCCACACCCACATCGGCGGGCAGGGCGGCGGTGTCGACAATCACGTCGCCGCTCTCGCAGTGCTTGCCGACCAGCCGTGCCCGCAACGGTCGAGGCGCGTGCGGGCAGCGCGGCAGAAACGCCTCGTACCGGCTGCCGTACAGGGCGGGGCGCAGATTGTCGCTCATTCCGCCGTCGACACTGACGTAGGTCCGCACGCCCGCGATGCGCTTGATCGTGCCCACCCGGTAGAGGGTCAGCCCCGCGCGGGCGGCGATGGACCGGCCGGGCTCCACGGCCACCTCGTCGCCCCAGCCCGCGTCGCGCACCGAGGTGCGCACCCGGGCCGCCCAGTCAGCGAACGACGGTGGGGTCTGCCCCGCCTCGTAGGCGACGCCCAGGCCGCCGCCGACGGTGAGCCGGCGCACCCGTGACTCCGCGGCGAACCGTGCGACGGCCGCGGCGCCCGCCGCGAGTTCCGCCGTGTCCAGGACCTGGGAACCCACATGTGCGTGGATGCCCTCCAGGATCATCGCCGAGGAGCCGGAGGCCCGCCGCACGGCGGCCGCGGCGGTTCCGCCGACGAGGCCGAAGCCGAACTTCGAGTCGTTGCCACCGGTCCGGATGGCCTCGTGAGCGCCGGCGGCGACACCGGGCGCCACGCGCAACTGCACTCGGGCCGGCGGCAGGTGTTCCCCGGCCCGCAGGCGCTCGATGCGGTCCATCTCGTCGAAGCTGTCGACCACCACGTGTCGTACCCCGGCGAACATGGCCGTGCGCAGCTCCGCCTCGTCCTTGTTGTTCCCGTGCAGCACGATCCGCCCGGCCGGCACACCCGCGTGCAGCGCGACCCGTAGCTCGCCGCCGGAGGCGACATCGAGCAACAGCCCCTCTTCATGGGCCAGTCGAGCCATGGCCGTGCACAGGAACGCCTTGGAGGCGTAGGCGACATTGTCCCGGCCGAAGGCGGCGACCGCCTCCCGGCAGCGTCGGCGCAGATGCTCCTCGTCGTACACGAAGAGGGGTGTTCCGAAGCGCTGTGCCAGGTCGGCGAGCAGGACCCCTCCGACGGCCAGCCCTTCTGGACGGACCTCGGACGTGCAGGGCAGCAGACCCGTTTCGATGGCTGACGTCATGCGTTCCTCCCCGGAAGCCGGCTCGCAGCCATCCTGCGGCCTGCACAGGGGTCATAAAAGCGCATTCTTCTATGGCTGAGCCTCATGGATTTCGATGCTCGCGCCGCTCGGTGGGCCGCGGCGGTGCATCGGCGCCCGGCCTGGAGAGCGTCGGCACGGTGTCGTGATCAGTACCCCGTCGATGACGAAGTCCGCGATCCGGTGACGACCCGGCCCGGATCGAGAACCAGCAGGAGTACGGCGAGGCCTCGGGCGAACCGGGCGGCCACCCGTTCCACCACCTCGACGGCGGCCGGGTCACCCGCTTCCGCCGCTGCGAAGAGCGGTGCGATGTCATGGGCGTCACCCACGGGAGCGCCGGCCTCCAGAGCCAGCCGGCGAGTGGCCTCGGCACCGACCAGCCGCTCGAACGGCCCCATGCCGTCGGCTGGAGGCACTCCCAGGGGCGGTCCCGGAGGGGTTGACAGCTGCTTGGCTGGGAGCATGCACGAGATCGTTTTAGCTCGATCGTGTGACGGTCGGTTGATGGGCTTGCGGTGGGCCGGGTTGGTCGGGCTAGCCTGACTGGGCGAGCTGGGACACCGGGTGCGGTGCCGGCGTGCGGGGCCCCTGCTCCACCAGCGAGATGGTTCAGGGCCTCCCCGTCGCCACTGACCGCACTCATCTGGCCAGGTCGTGAGGGACTCCGTCCTTCCGGGACCGGACCACGGACAGGATCCGTGTCGCCGCCCGGAGGTGAAAGCGGACGACCAGTGCGCCCAAGACCGTTCGGGGCGCGCCAGTGCGCGGACTCACTTCCGCTCACTGCCAAGGAACGGTGTCGGGGTCACCCACGAGCGGCTTCCCTGATCAGCATGAGGGCCGGGATGCCGGTACCGGCGTCCCGGCGCGAGCCGTTATCCGCCGAGCCCAGCAGCCACGCCTCCTTCTCCTTCCGCCGCTCCCTCGCCCTGTGCGAGAGAACGGATGACTCGGGCCGGATTTCCCACCGCCAGCACGCCGGACGGAAGGTCCTTGGTGACAACGGATCCTGCACCGACAACAGTGTCCGCCCCGATGGCCACGCCGGGACACACGATCACGCCTCCGCCGAGCCAGACGTTGTCCCCGATCGTCACGGGGTCCGCCTTCTCCCAGCCTGCCCTGCGGCGCTCGGTGTCCAGTTCATGGCTGGGGGTCAGCAGCTGCACGTTGGGGCCGATCTGCACATCGGCGCCGATCGTGATGGGCGCGGCATCGAGGAAGACCGCTCCGAAGTTGATGAACGTGCGCGGTCCGATGGTGATGAACGAACCGTAGTCGCAGTGGAACGGTGCCCGGATGGTGACCCCCTCACCCACCGAGCCGAGCAGCTCCTCAAGGATCTTCCGCCGTGCGGCGGGAGTTGCCCGCGCCGCGGCGTTGAACGCCTCGCAGAGTTCGATACGCCGCTCGGTGTCCGCCCTCAGTTCCGGGTCGTCCGCGATGTACCAGTCGCCAGCCAGCATCCGCTGCTTGTTCTCCGCCATGACCCTCCCCGCATGTTCCTCGTCCGTCTCCGTGATCCGCGTCCGCCCACTCGTTCAACGGTCTTCGCCCGAGCTTCGTTCCTCGCCTCCCCTGCGCAGGGCCTCGCGCCTCCGCAGGCCGAGCCGGGCGAGCAGTCCGGCTACCTGGACAGGACCGGAATCGCGCATAGGAGGAGGGACGGGGACAGAGGCATGGCCGGGGACCGAGCAGTCCGGATCGGGTCGCCGGTCGTCCCCCGGATGAGGTGCCGGACGGGCCTCGCGCGCGCTGTCCAACTCCAGGACGAGATTGACCCGGCGCCAGAGGATCTCGTCCGGGTCGGCGGCGCGCATCAGGTGCGTCATGGTGTCGCGAGCGGCGACGGATCCGGGTGGCCCGAAGACCGGACCGGGCTGGACCTTCCTGAGGTACGCACGCTCGTACGGATCGTCGACCACTTCTGCCAGCTGCACCGGATCCAGCGCGCAGGCAAGCACCGCAGCCCGCGCCCAGGGATCCTCCGTGCGGCTCAGCAGGCGCTCGATCCGGTACGAGCGCCAGTTGCGCGTCCGCCAGTCGGTTCCTGCGCCCAGACATGTCCGCATCCAGGCTGGGCTGTTCCCGGTCAGCAGCTGCGGCGCCCCGGCCGCGAACCCGAGGAGCTCCTGGGCGAGATAGAGCCAGACAATCGCCCGGTACCGGTTGAGGTAGAACGCGACAGGCGTGATGCATCCGGCCCTGGCCAGCCTGGTAAAGCGGACCGGGCTGATGCCGAGGAGCCGCGCGCCCTCCGCTGTCCCCACCGTCCGCACCCGTTCTCGCAGTGCGTCCGGGAACCCGTCCCCCGACCGCAGCCGGTCGATCTCCTCCCGACTCACCCTGGGCCTGCCACCAGCCTCCTCCGTCGCGATCCGCACGATGCCCAGGTGCACGGCGAGCTCGAATTCCCCGCGCTTCAGGTTCAGCTCCTGCGCCGCCCTGCCTGCAGCCACCGTCGCGCCGACTTCCGTCCGGTCGACTTCTGTCGGATCAGTTTTCGACGGATCGACCTTCGTCAGGTCGATGTCCGTCAGGTCGATGTCCGTCGGGGCGTTCTGCGAATGCCGAGATCCTGCGCGCGGTGCTGCGGTGCGCGTCGCATCCGTCATGGCCATGGCCATCCTCCCCCGTATAGCTGCGGTGACTCTCTGTGATCACCGTAACCGAGGAGAAAGCCTTTCGCCCGGCCTGTGGACAACTTCCACAGCCGGGCGAAAGGTGCAGTCGCGAGGGGACCCGAACCGTCAGAGCCGGTTGGCTTCTCCGCCGGCGCCCTGACGCGCGGTGACCCCCAGGTGCTCTCCGACTCTGTTCACGAGCAGTGTCATCTCGTAGGCGACCTGACCGACGTCGGCCTCGGCCGCGGTCAGCACGCAGAGGCAGCTGCCGTCTCCGGCGGCTGTCACAAAGAGAAGCGCCTCGTCGAACTCCACCATCGTCTGCCTGGCTCTTCCTGCCCGGAAGTGCCGTCCCGAGCCTCGCGCGAGACTGTGCAGCCCCGACGAGACCGCGGCGAGATGCTCCGCGTCCTCACGTGCCAGGCCCGTGCTCGCCCCCGTCACCAGGCCGTCGTTCGACAACACCAGCGCGTGCCGTATGTGCTCGACCCGGCCGGTGAGATCGTCGAGGAGCCAGTCAAGTTCCCTGTCCAGCGCCATTTCCCCGCTCCTCCCCGTTCATACGTTCCCCGTGCCCCATGTTTGCGCGTAAGCCTTGCGCACAGCGCATGTTGGGGCAACCGCCCCTCGGTTTCGTGCTCGTCGTCCGGACAGGGGTCAGCCGACCGAGTCGAGGAGCCGGGCTGTGTGCATGCGGCCCGCGTACTCCACCATGCGGATGAGGACTTCCTTGCCGGAGTCGCGGTCGCGTGCATCGCAGAGCACGACGGGAGTGCCCAGGTCCAGGTCGAGCGCACGGGACACCTCACGCTCGCCGTAGGCGCGGGCGCCCGCGAAACAGTTGACGGCGACGACGAAGGGGATCCGTCGGTGTTCGAAGTAGTCGACGGCTGGGAAGCAGTCCTCCAGCCGCCGGGTGTCCGCGAGAACAACCGCTCCGAGTGCCCCCTGGGAGAGCTCGTCCCAGAGGAACCAGAAGCGGTCCTGTCCCGGTGTGCCGAACAGATAGAGCGAGAGACCGGACCGGATGGTGATACGTCCGAAGTCCATGGCAACGGTGGTGGTGGTCTTCTGATCGACTCCGCCGGTGTCGTCGACCGACTGTCCGGCCTCGCTGAGGAGTTCCTCCGTCCGCAGCGGCCGGATCTCGCTCACCGCACCGACCAGAGTCGTCTTGCCGACCCCGAATCCGCCGGCGACCAATATCTTCAATGCGAGCGCGTCGGTCTCCACGGCCTCTCCGGCCGTTCCCTCGACGGTCTCCCGGCCCGTTCTGCCAGCGTGCTCGGAAGGCATCGATCACTTCTCTCACCCGTGAGCCTCAAGACGTAAAAACGCAGTTCAGAGCTGTCTTGACGGGCTCGGTTCGGTATCTGTGGGCAGCAGTAGGGTGGACAGCATGGCAAGCAGCCGTCCGTCCCGAGCAATGTGATCGGTTTTTGACCTTGGTGGCCGAACAGAGATCGTTCGATGTCTGCATGAGGTCACTATTCGAGCCGAATTCGAACCAGGTTCGAGCCGGAACCGATCCAGGGGGTCGGGGCCTCGATCCTGGGGCCGACCACGACTGCCGCCTACACTGTCGCTTCGGGGCGCCGGAAACGGTCCGGGTGGACAGGAGAGCAAGAGTGTCGACAGGTGCCGGCGGCAACTTCGTGGATCCGCCCGCGGAGGTGCTGGCGGAGGCGGCCGCCGCCTTCGGTCTGCTCGCGACGCCTGCGCGCCTGCACATCGTATGGGCGCTGTCCCAGGGCGAGAGCGATGTGACCGGGCTGGCGGAGCGGGTGGGCGGGACGCTGCCCTCGGTCAGCCAGCATCTGACAAAGCTGAAACTCGCTGGTCTCGTACGCTCGCGGCGCGAAGGCCGCCGCCAGGTGTATCTGGTCGACGATCCTGATGTGGTGACGGTGGTACGGCTGATGGTCGGCCAGCTCGCTGCACGGGCCGGGCACGCTCCTGCGCAGCCGGTACGCCTCCGTGAGCTCGGTGCCTGAGCGCAGCGCCGCCGCAGGGCCCGGCCACAGCGATCTCGACGGCTCTCCCCCATCCGTCGCCGTACCGATAGCAAGCACGGCGGTCGGCCGGATCGCCTCCACCGACGCGACAGCGGTAGGCCGGACGGGGCCGCGCTGACGTCGTTGCAGGTGCTGCGTTCTCTGGACAGCAGACCGCGCGGACTTCTGGAGACGCAGGCGGAGGAACGGCTCGGGCGGCTCGGCGACAACACCCTTCCGGCCTGGCGTCCGGTCTCCTGGCCGCAGCGCTTCATCGCAGCCTGCGGGACCCGTTCACCTCGGTTCTGCTCTGTCTGGGTCTGGTCTCCGCCGCGGTCAACGCGTGGGGCACCGCATCCGTGACTCTGGTGCTCGTGGCGGTCAGCTGTCTGCTGCGCTCCACGGAGGAGCTCCGGGCCGACGGGGCGATGGCGGCGCTGCGGGAGCTGGTGGCGACGACCGCGACCGTACTGCGCCGCACCGGTCCGGAGGCGGCGCCGTCGGCCCGTGAGCTGCCGGTCGCGGAACTGGTGCCGGGCGATGTGATCAGGCTCGGCCCGGGAGATCTCGTGCCCGCTGATGTGCGGCTGCTCCGCGCGAGCGGGCTGACCGTGTATCAGTCCGCTCTCACCGGGGAGTCCTCGCCGGTCGAGAAGCATCCCGTCGACGCACCGCGCCGGCCGGCCGCGCCCCCTGCCGGACCACGCACCGAAACCGGGGAGGCCGGACCGTTCGCCGAACCCCAGTTGTGTTTTCAGGGCAGCAGTGATCCTGGTGGTTAATTCGGGGGCCGGGTGACGTGCGTCAGCCCGTGTGCGGATCATGGTTCTGCGGCAGTCTTGTGGCTTCTGCCGCAGGACGGAGCGT